>JAFSBM010000191.1 GCA_017437285.1 Ruminococcus sp.
ATTAAAATCACTTAAATTAGGCTCAAAGATAAATACACTCGGAATATGTATATTAGAAGATTGTATTGGAATAACTGAAATTACAATTCCTAAAACGGTAACAAATACAGGAGATTGGTATGACGGTTGTTTACAGGGAAGTAGTGTTGAAACATTAATTATTGAACCCGGAATGAAGAAGATTCCTGAACATCTTGCAAGGGAATGTAAAACTCTTAAAACTGTATATCTTCCCGATACAGTTTCAGAGATTGGAGATTACTCTTTCTCAGGCTGTAGTAATCTTGAAAAATTATATTCAAACAGAAGCAGCTTTGATTTCTCTGCATACTCCTTTGAAGGTTGTGTCAAGCTTGACGACGCAAGATGCACAGTTCTTGATCTTGAAAATACATACCTCATTGCTAATTCCGAACAGACAAGCTTAAATGGTGTAATCAATTATACTCTGAAGTATAAGCTGATGCCTTCAGTTGCCTCAAAAGCTGATAATTTCGAATTACAAATTGATGTTCCCGAGGGAATGACACTTCTGCTTGATTCGGTTCAAAGTAAGAATCTGAAAATTGAAGGTGAAGATATTGAAGATGGTATTATAAGTGTAGATTCAGCAGAGGGTGAGTTGCGTTTTTCTGCTCGTGTAACTGAATTTGGTGATTATAATATTTCTGCTAATCTTAATTTTGACTATAATAATTCTTCGTGGGAACAGCAAATCGGCAGACTTGAAGTTGATTGTCCGGATATCACTTGTTATACACTTGAGAAGACAAATAAATTTGAAATTAACGTTTATGGTCTTTCAGAAAAGGGTAGCGAAGTAGAAATATATGTTGATGATAAATTAGTAAGTACAGTTAATTCTAATAGCTACACAGGTAAATATTCTACAGCTATCAAATTACCAACAAAAAAATCAGGAGAGTCATATAGTATTTATGCCTCATGCAATGATGTTGATAGTGATGCAACAACTGTAATATATGAAGAAAATCAACCTGAAATTAAATCTGTGACAATGGTTTATGTTGCAGATCATTCCAACGAAAAACTGAGATTAGATATCACTAATGTATTAACCGAAGGCGTTTCACCTGTTATAAATTATAATCCAGAATTTCCAATGGTTTTTGAGATAGAAGCTGATCGTAATGAGCAGATTTATAAATTGTATGTTACAAGCACAAAAGGAAATTCAGAAAAGAAATTGGAAGCTTTCTGGAATGAAGAAAAGCAGGTATGGATTACAGAGGGATATTTTGATGAGAATAATCACAGCTATATTCCAGGAGCATTAAATATAGAAATCCATACTTATAATTGTACAGAAAAAACTGACACAACAGATATTACTCCTGAACTTCAACTTACCCCTAATGAGAATACAATTGCTAATAGCAGCTCTGAAATATTAGAAAAAACTGATACAGAGACTTTGGAAAAAATAGTGATTTCTAACGGTGTAAAATCCGAGGAATTACATCAATACTGTGGTGAAAGTGATAGTGTAATTGTAGATGGCAAAAAAGTATCAGCAGATGATATTGTAAAATCACCTTCAACTTATGGTTATATTAAAGCACCCTATAAGAATTCTATAGATGGTACAGAATATGAATATTATGTAAAACCAATTGCGGGCAACGAAATTGATACTAACTTCAAAGCAGGATATGAGTTATTTGAAGACATGTACGGATTTTCTATTATTGAATCCGGAGATGATTTAGAATCAAGAATCATTTCACAGGTTTGGGACAATACAATGCCAGAAGCTTTAGTTGAAATTACATTTGGTAAAGAAGCAGCTGAAGTATATGGTGATGTCGGAACATTTGTTTCATTAGGCGGTACTATTGTTGATTTCTATGATAATTATACATATGCGACATCTGAAGAAGGACGTGATGTTGCAAAATTAATGTATGCATATTCAGTTACATCGCTTTGTATTGGTACAGTGATTTCTACTGTAAATCCTGTAGCTGGTATTCTTTGGGGAATAGCTAACGGATTGATAGAAGAACATTTACAAGATCAATTTGATAAACATTACAAAAACAGTGGTAATCTTAGATTAGTTATCGACCCAAGTGGTATAGTCTATGAAGCTGTAAAATCTAATCCCATATATAATGCTGAAATGACAATATATTATCTTGATTCTGAAACAAACGAACCAGTACTATGGAATGCTGAAGATTATGAGCAATTAAATCCGATATATACAAATTTTGATGGAGCATATGCTTGGGATGTTCCCGAAGGAAAATGGAAAGTTGTATGTGAACTTGAAGGTTATGAAACCCAGGAAACTGAATGGCTTGATGTACCTCCTGTACAGACAGAAGTAAACTTCTCACTGATAAGTTATGAGGTTCCTTCTATTAAGTCTGTCGAGTATGTTGAGGAAGGCATTGCTGTAAGCTTTACAAAGTTTATGGATATAACAACAATAACAGAGGAAACAATTACTACGGATACAAAAGTAGAATATAGCATAGAACCACAGCTTTATGATGAATCGGATAAATATACCGACAAATTTATTATATGCGGTGATTTTGCTTCTGTTGATGAAATTACAGTTTCGGCTTCTGCAGACTGTGTAAGTTATGCAGGTGTCAATGCGAAAGCGAATTCTTTAACTGCAACATCTTCAAATCCTCCTGTTGATGTTGAGCCAGGTGAAAGCGATGGACTTTCTGGAGATGCAAATGGAGATAACGCAGTTGACCTTAAGGATGTTGTAATAATTCGACGTTATGTTGCAGGCGGCTGGGATGTTGAAATTGATACAGTAAATGCAGATGTAAATGCTGATAATATTGTCGATCTTAAGGATGTTGTGCTTACCAGACGCTACATTGCTGGTGGTTGGGATGTCGAGTTGAAATAAAATAATATAATATTAAAATGATTTCACGCATTCTGAATAAGGGTGCGTGTTTTTTTGTATAAAAACTTGTGGATTTTATTGCCTGTATAAAACAATTTAAGTGTTGTTGTTATTTTAAACAAAATATATAATCATTTTTGTTCACCATGACAATTTTAACCAAAAATATTTAATTTCTATTGATTTAATTGCGGCAATATGCTATTATATGATTAATATATATTTCATATTAATGCGTATACGTGAAAATATTATAGGAGAGATGTTATTATGTCGATAACTAAAAAATCTTTATTAAAAAAATCAATTACATTTGCAACTTCAACAGCGATGGCTATATCAATAAATTTAGTTGGATTAAATAATATAATACAATCGACTGCTGTTGGAGATTGGTATGAGGATGCTGAAAGTTATGCAGAATCTTCATTATCAAGTGCAAATTTGTTAGATGATATGAGTGATGTTCTTGATGCCGCTTCAAATGGATTATCAGCTGCACAAATTACTAAGCAAATAGAAGATACCTATCAAGCCGCATTAAAGAATTCAGGAAGAACATCTTTTAATGGATTTTGTGGTGCCTATGTAAATCAGCAGTTGCTTGCTTTAGGAATTGTAAAAAAGAATAATGAACTTGGTGGTAATGGTAATGTATGGTATTCAAAAATGTCTAATTTAAAGAAAACTTCTGCTGGATATAACATAAAAATGTATCCTGGAAAGACATGTGTTGCGGATATTTGGAATGCCAATAATAAAAACAATGTATATAATATAGTTGTTGCATTTAAATATGGATATGGCGATGCTGGAAAGGAGTATGGTCATGTATTGCTTATTCATGGAATAATAGACGGTAAGGTTTATTACTCTGAAAGTTCTGATTGGGGTTCAACTAAAGAAGGTCAGGTAATGACTTGTGATGTTTCAAAATTCGAATCTCGTTATACAAATCTTGGTCATACGTTTGATGGTGCTGGTCACTTTACAACAGAAGTCGATACACCTGTAGCAACAAAACTTTCATCAATTGTAATAAATCCTGATTCTATTGGAACTATGTACGAAGACGGCAGTATATTTAATCCTTCTGGTCTCACTCTTACAGCAACATATAGTGACGGTTCAACTAAAAATATTACAGAAGGCTATACTGTTGGAAATGTCGATTTATCAACAGTAGGTAATTCAGTGCTTACCGTATCTTATGAAGGTAAAACAGCAACTGCAGATATTACCGTTCAGGATTTATTTGACGGTAACGGTACAGCAGAAAGCCCTTATCTTGTAAATAATGCATCAGATTTGAAAATGGTTGCTGACATGACAAATAATACAGCTGCTAATAATTGTTACGGTCACGCTTATTATAAGCAGACTTCGGATATTGATTTAGGTGAAAGCGATTGGATTTCCATAGGTTGTTTTTATGCTAACGGGGATTATTCTAATGTTAACAATAGTGCCGCTTTCTATGGTCACTATGATGGAAATTGTTATATAATAAGAAATTTGACCATGAACTATAAAAATAAATATGCGGGTTTATTTGGTAGAATTGCAAATAATTCTGTTGTTGAAAATCTTAGTGTATATGGTACAATCAATTCTACTACGTTGTATTCTGGCGGTATCGTCGGCGAAATAGGACATGGAGCATCTGTCAAAAATTGCTCCTTTACTGGGTCCGTAACAGGCAGTTACTATGTTGGCGGAATTACAGGTAAGATTTACAGAGGAGGAAGCATCATCAATTGTTATGCAAATGCAGAAATAACTGCTTCGGATGAAAAAGGTGTAGCAGGTGGTATTCTCAGTATTGCTCAGATAGATGCAACATCTGATACTTACAATATAAATATCAGTAATTGCTACTTTACAGGTAAGATTAATTCTTTCACTAATGGAGGCATTATCGCTCAAACTGCAATAGCTGACGGAGCATCTGCTTCAATGAAAATCTTTAATTGCTATTATCTGAATAATGCTTCTACAGGAGTTGCTCAGGCAGGTTGCACAGGTCTTATTTCTTCTCAGCTTAAAACAATTGCAACTGACCTTGGCAGTCCATTTGCAGATAATGCAGATGATACACTTAATAACGGCTACCCTGTATTTGAATGGCAGATTGAAACTTCTGATGAAAAAGTTTCAGGCGATGCTAACAACGACGGTGCAATAGATCTTAAAGACGTTGTAATTATACGCCGTTATGTAGCTGGCGGCTGGGATGTTGAAATTGATGCATCCAATGCTGATGTAAATGCTGATAATACTGTCGACCTTAAAGATGTAGTGCTTATCAGACGCTACATTGCTGGTGGCTGGGATGTTGAGTTGAAATAATTATCAATCGCACACAAAATTAATCACGGATTCTGAATAAGGGTGCGTGATTAAACGTGTTGGAATAAATACATTCTAACTTTTCAAAAAGTAATTGACATTGTCGGAGATCTATGATATAATTTAAATATGCGGTATATTGTTATTTAAAAAAGATTATTACACTAACACAGTATAATTTATATAAGCCGCATATATTATACTTTTATTATGTTAATTATTAGTGTAAATGTAAGGAGTTTTATATGAAAAAAATTTGTTCTACAGTTATTTCTGCTTTTTTGGCAGTTGGATGTTTTAACATCAACAATTTAGTGACTTATGCAGATGGTGAACCAACAATTTCAATTTCGGATGTTAAGGGTGAAAATGGCGAAACAGTTGAAGTAGAAGTTGAATTGAGTAATAATCCGGGAATTATTGCTTTGTGCTTTGATGTAAAGTATGATGCAGATAAATTGAAACTTATCGAGGCAGCGGACGGCAAGATTCTTGGTACATCTACTTCTCTTTTCGGTAAAGACACAACAGCAAATCCATACAGACTTTGCTGGGATGATTTATCTGATAAAAATAATGAAGGAAATGGCGTTGTTGCAACTATTACCTTTGAAATACTTGAAGATGCAACAGGCGATGCTAATGTTGATATTATTTTGAATCAGGGTTCTACATTTAATATTGATTTTGAAAACGTAGAATTTGCTGTATCAGGAGGAAAAGTAAGTGTTGGCGGAGAATCAGCAACTACTACAAGTACAGTAACTACAACAAAACCTGTAACTACAACAGTTACGACTACTACTCAAACACCCCCTTCAACAGAAATAGAATATCTGCGTGGTGATGTGAACGAGGATAAAGTGGTTGACTCATCAGATGCTTCATTTGTACTTTACAACTATGCTGTAATTCAGACAGGTGGTGAAACTGAATTAACTGATGCACAGCAAAAAGCTGCTGATGTAAATAATGATGGAACAATGGATGCTGCTGATGCTTCAAAGATACTTGCATATTATGCATTGATTGCAACTGGCAAAGAACCAAGTTGGGATTGATACACTACAAAAACGTTGTTTGAGTATCAATGAAATACATGAAATTTCATACCCTTATAATACCCTTATAACGTACAAAACAAATATAATTAAAATATCGAACAAACAAAAAAACAACGTAAAATAGCCATTTTCAAAGCAGGATTATATCATTTTAAATGTAATTATTAATTAATATGATTCTCATAACCCGAAGGTCGTAGGTTCAAATCCTGCCGCCGCAACCAGAAAATCCTCGAAATATAGCCATTTCGAGGATTTATTATTTTCTATGAAATTGTTTTTGACCCCTTATTGACCCCTTAACTTAAAATAGCATTGATGTGGAGCAGGCGATTGAGCCTGCTCCTTTTTGTGTATGACGGGCATACCAATGCTCTGTGGTGAAAGTCACTGAGGCGTAGTTACCGACGAATTTTTAAGCGGTATGCTAAATGTGAAATAATATCTCGACTACCGTTATTGAATATAGCGTACCTGTTGAACACATAAGTTCGGCAAAACATCAGTATTTACATACCCATTATGAGTGTCTTGTGCATCAGAAATTTTCTAGTATCTTGTCTTTTAAATTTGTATAAAATTCGGTAAAATTATCCTTGGCGTTTCTGCAACATTTATCTATGCAGATTTCGTTATTCAGCAGAAAATCATATATATCGAAGTGTTCAGGTGAAATTATAATATTTTCATTGTCAGGATTGAAGTAATCACTTAAATCAGGTAGAGTAAATGCAGGGGTGTTTGTAACAGTAGTTTCAGTTGTTGATTTGCTTATTGTTTCATTTGTAACAGTAGTCTGCGATGTTGAGGCTAATGGTTTAGTTGAAGATGTCTGAGTATTATGTGTAATATTTTTTGTAGCCTTCGAAGTTGATTGGATGAGTGTTGTAAATTGTGTAGTTGGTGTTGTTACAGTAGCAGTTGTTGTAATTGTTATTTCAGCTTTGTTTGTCGTTGAAATTGGAATTTTGTTATTTTCTTCTGGCAGATAAGCATCTGAAATAGAATCAGAGGAAGCAAATAACTGCGTCCAATAATAAATTCCATTGCTGTATACTACACCAACACCTATGTATTCTACGTTTTTGCTAAGAATATTTGCACGATGACCTGATGAATTCATCCACGCATTCATAACGATTTCAGGAGTTCTTTGACCATAGGCTATATTTTCCGCAGCAGAAAAATATGATATATCAAATTCTTTTAATACTGTGAAACAGCTTGTTCCGTTGGGTCGTGTATGTGAAAAGTTCTTGCGAAGTTCTGATGAACGAACATTAGCTGCTTCACTAAGCAATGGTGAGTATTTTACAGGCTGTAAACCATAAGATGAACGCTCACGATTTACTAAAATCGCAACCTGCTTTGCATATTCTGCAAGTTCAGGGTTTTCGTAAGAAAGAGCGGCTGAACTTATCAGCAGATTGTTTTCCTCTTTTATTGCTGTGGTGCTTAACTCAGCAGCGGTAATAATGGCGGAGGCAGTAATGATAGAAATTATTTTTTTGGCATTCATAAATATACTCCTTTGCAAATGTTATAGGTACAAAAATTGTATCTTTAATAAGCATATCATGATAATTAGAATTAGTCAATGATAAAATATTACCAATTGTATAGCAGTAAGCTCCTTTAAGTTTCACATACAAAATCATTGAGATTCTTAAATACTACCATTGAATTATATAGCTATGCCGTCTGATGCAGAATCAGGTGGCATTTTAAGGTTGGTGGTGTAACGAAACTATTCGGTAAACATTGCATTTCAGGTCAGTTTATGGTATAATGAACTTGATAAAATTTTGAAGCGAGGCGTGTAGTGTATGAGAATAAACAGGCTGATTTCATTTGTTGCCGCATTATGTATCGGCTTAATGTCATTAATTACCATAAGTAATAGTGTTATTGCTGCAGAAGAAAATTCGGAATACACAATAAGAGATGGAATTCATGGAGTCGATGATTCTGTATTCTATATTGCAAGACCAGACGAAACTTCGCTCACTGTCATTAACGCCTCACAGTTCGGATTATCAGCTGATGAAGAGGATAACACACAGGCGATGCGAAACGCATTTGAATATTGCAGACATCATCCCAATACCAAGCTTGTGATTGATAAGGGAATCTATCATTTCAGTCCTGAGGAAGATATCTATCTGAACAGACTGAAAAATACTTTGATTGATGCAAATAATTCTGAATTTATTTTCAGCACACCGCATTATTTCAAAGTATATGCCTGCGATAACGTCGAAATCAGAAATATGATTGTTGATTGGGACTGGGATACACTGAGGCTTGGTTCTCTTGTGAAAATTGAGAATGAAAATGACGCTGAAAATACGTTTGAAATAGAATTTACAGAGCTTGATGAGGTGGATGCAGATATCCCTCTTTTAAGCTTTATGCAGTATGATCCTGTCGATCTTGTTGCAGGCGTTCACGGAAGCTTTAAAATATACAGTCCCTTTGTCGATACAGAATGTATCAAAAATGTCGAAAAAGTGGAAGGCAGACCAAATGTACTGAAAGTCACCCACAGCGGTGCATTGGATTATTTCTGCAACGATGAAGTCTATCTGCTGCGTCATTATGTTTACGGCGGGCAGGTTTTTAATACGGTAGAAGAATCCAGTAACATCACATACAAGAATATCAGTATCTACGGTGCCTGTGGTATGGGATATGTCTTTGCATACGGCTCAAATCACTATCAGATTATCAATTCGTATATCGGCTTACGTCCCGGTGCAGAAGATAAATACAGAATATCTACGACAGCTGACGGCATTCATATAACAAATACAGGAGGATATTTCCGCATTGATAACTGCGATCTGAGCTTCTGCGGTGATGATATTATCAATATCCACAGCAATATGTTTTACATTGAAAGCATTGATGAAAGCAGAATGGTTTTAGAGGGAACTGTTCCGAATAAAATCGTTGAACCGGGACATACATTGAGGTTTATGGATCTTGATTTCAATAATATCGACTGTGAAGCAACAGTTGAATCCATTACAAGAAACGGTTATGAGGCAACGATTACATTGACCGATCCATTGCCTGAAACTATTTCTGCGGGATTGGTTGCATATAACGGAAACAGACATTCTGAGAATTATGTTCTGACGAACAATTATGTGCATGAAACAAAAGGACGTGGATTTCTGCTGAATAGTGATAACGGACTCTGCGATGGGAATACATTCTACCGGACATGCAGCCAGACATTGCAGGTCCGCACAGACATTCCGAACGATAAAGTCATCGAGGGAACAGGGGCAGACCATATTCAGATCAGCAATAACACCTTTATTGAGTGTAATTTCGGTGGCAGAGGCGATGTAATTACCATTGAAAGCCTGCTGGATGGTGAAAGAGTTAATAACACACCATTGGCGGAAATCAATATCAGCAACAATGAGTTTATATCGTGTTATCAGGAAGTAATCAATGCGGATAACGTCAACGGTCTGACAATTGAAAATAATATCATCAGGGATAGCGAAAACTACATCATCGGCGAGCATTGCAAAAACGTAAAAGTCGAATCAAATACATTTCTTCTGAAAGGCGATATCAACGCTGACGGCACATTCAACGTAGCCGATGTAGTTGCACTCCAGAAATGGCTGCTTGCTGTTTCCGATGCAAAGCTTGCCGATTGGAAAGCAGGTAATTTCTGCAATGACAACAGGCTTGATGTGTTTGATCTTTGCCTTATGAAACAGGAACTATTGAAAAACAACTGAATACCATACAAAGAGCCTTCAATCACGAAGGCTCTTTTTCATTATTGACAGACTATGTAACATAACACCGTGGAACGTCGTTGGCATCTGACAAAAAAGCCTGTTTTTCGGGCTTTACATGTTGAAAAATGGTAAGAAGTGTGGTATAATAAAGAAAAATAGTTAAGGAGGAACCCATATGAAATCAAAACTCATATCCACCATCTTTGCGGCGGCAATGACGCTATCTGCTGTCACGCTTCCCATGCCGCTTAAAACGAACGCCGAAGCCGATTCCCTAATTGTCAGAAAATTCGATCTTGGCGGGCTTGGTGTGGCGGATGGATATATCGGGGTATCTGCATCGGAGGGATATGATGCTTCAAAGGGTTACGGCTTTGCCAATACCGATGCCGTTGAAAATGTCACAGCAAGCGGAACGGGTGTGTTAGCAGATGCCGTACGGTTCAAATCCGATGTACCGAATCATATCTTCAATGTTGATCTGCCAAGTGGTGTATATAAAATCACCGTCACAACAGGTGATGTGAAGTCAACGACAATCACCGCTGAAAGATTTCCGCAGCTTTTCTTTCTGACAGGCAGTAATGCGACTGATACATTTATAATTCCTGTAACGGACGGTCAGCTGAATATTTACGCAGGTTCGGGCGTGGGAACGGAATTTTCTCTCAGCACGATTGAAATCGAGCAGATCTCCACAGGAACGACAACGAAACCGACAATCTGGGTAGGCGGTGATTCGACTGCTGCAAGCTATTACAATGTGTCGGATGATGCAGTACGGGGGTGGGGACAGTTTTTGCCCGATTATGTGGATATGAACAAGTATGATGTTCGTAATATATCCGCAAGCGGCATTACCTCCTCCGATCTGAATAAGGCATTATTCGGTACTATCGAGCATTACGGCAAAAACGGCGATATCTTGCTGCTTTCCGTTGGCATAAATGATTATACGAAAGCGTATAGTGCGAATCCTATTACACCAGATTCGACCAGCTATATTGCGAATATGACAGATATGGTTCAGCGTGCAAAAGCAAAAGGCATGACGGTTTATCTTGTCAAGCAGCATGGGCAGATCAACGACACTGCCAAATATCCGCTTCCAAAGAGCAGATGGTTCAATGATGCAATTGATGAGATCGCAGAAACTGAACAGGCTGCTGTGATGGATCTGTTTACTCCATGGCTGGAGCTTTCTCTGGAAAACAAGTATTTTGAGATGGAAGAATAC
>JAFSBM010000023.1 GCA_017437285.1 Ruminococcus sp.
GTTATGCTTCAGAAATGGCTCATCTGCTCACCTGGTGTTGCACTGACAGACTGGCAGGCCGGTGACCTTTGTGAGGATGGCCGCATTGATGCGTTTGATCTGTGCATCATGAAACGTGAGCTGATCAAAAAATAACAGCATCATTTGTACCTGTTGATGTGCAAAGTATGATTGATATATAACCCCTCCCCCTTTTTGATCCGCAATGTAAGTACGGTGGGTCAGTACAGCCTCACAGTTTTTACTGTGAGGCTGATTTTTGTGAATGTAATGCTGTGAAATGCAATAATCATATTGGGATTTACAATTGTAACCAATATGAAAATGTGGTATATTTAAGAACAAGAATAACGTTTTTTTAGAGATGCAAAGGCGTTTTATAGAAAAATTCGGGGAGGAATTGTGATGGTCAAATTCAGAAAAACAGGCAGATCTTTTGCGATATTTATGGCTTTGTCTGTTCTGGCAGGAAGTGTTAATCTGCCGGAGGGTGGCATTGGAACGGATAACGCCGTTTCTGCCGCTTCACTTGAAACCGGTGACCGAATTCTGGTCGATCTGAACAGGAATGATGGCAGAACCGTTGCGCATTCCCTCAATGGTGAAAACTGGATCCTAGATGATGGTGAAAGCAGCAGATCTACGACAATAGAGGGGCTGTCCATGACGATCAGTGCAAGTGGCGGTGAACTGAAAATTGTTGACAATAAGAAACTGCATTTTTACAACGAGCAGTATTCTCGTCTGATGTGTGACGGTATGACTGTTGATGCCGACAGCGGCGGCACATTGAAACTCATGATCAGCGGTCTTTCCGATGGCACACATTCAATCAAAACCTATCATGCCGCAACCGGCAATGAAACGACAAGCACACTGTCTGTCACGATAAATGGCAAGACTTCTACGGGAGTCATGTGTCCGAATCAGGTGACGAAGGATGATGATGCAGGGCTTGCCTATGCGACCTTCACCGGCACATCTGTCACAGTGGAAATCAAGCCCGAGGGCAGCGGCAATGCCTGGCTCAATGCTTTTGAGATCGATGGTGGTGATCCGATTAACGGTGTGAATCACACTTATCCGATTGATCAGGAAAAACATCTTGAACGTGAGAAGGGTCTTTCATGGACTGCTGGAAAGAATGCCAAAAGTCATAATGTCTACATCGGTACAAGCTATGATGATGTATTCAGTGCAACAACAAGCTCTAAGGAATTCAAGGGCAATCAGACAGGTACCACCTACGCATTGAATGATTCCTATACATCCGTTAAGCCGTATTACTGGAGAGTCGATACTGTGGACAGCAGCGGCAATGTGATTAAGGGTTCCGTTTATTCTTTCTACGTTGCAAGACTTGCATTCCCCACAGCGGAAGGCTATGGACGCTATGCAAGAGGCGGTCAGGGCGGCGTGGTTGTCCATGTCACCAATCTGAACGATTCGGGGGAAGGCTCCCTTCGCTGGGCACTCTGTGATGAAAAATGGCAGGAGGACGAGTATGAGGGTGTTCCGAGAATCATCGTGTTCGATGTAGGCGGTGTCATCAAACTCGAAAGCCGTCTGACGATTCCCAACAACGGCGGCAGTGTTTATGTAGCAGGACAGACTGCACCCGGAGATGGTATTACCGTGACGCAGTATGATTTCGGTGCGCTGGGTTCGGATGATGTCATCATCCGTGATGTCCGTACCAGAATCGGTGATTATGCTGGGAAATCCATGGGCGGCATGGGTCTCGGCAGCTGTGATAATTCCATCATCGACCATTGCTCCATTTCGTGGGCAACGGATGAGGGCTTCAGCTCCAGACAGTCAAAGGATATTACATTCCAGTGGAATATTATCGGTGAATCGCTTCATGATTCTGTTCATTACAATGGCGACGACAGGACCCAGACGGAAACACACGCTTTTGCAGCATCCATAGGCGGTGATGTGGGTAGCTTCCACCATAATTTACTGATTGACTGCACAGGAAGAAACTGGTCTCTGGCTGGCGGACTGGAACAGAATGCGGTGGAATATGCAGGTTATCTTGACATCAAAAACAATGTTGTTTACAACTGGCGTGACAGAACCACAGATGGCGGTATCAACAGCGTTAATTTTGTGAATAATTATTACAAGGCTGGCGCAGAGAGTGACACGGATCTGCATTTCATTGATATTTCCGATGAGATCTGCAATGGCATCCAGAGGGCGTATGTCTCCGGAAATAAAATGGTGACAAGCTCCGGCGGAACGATCGTATCCGCTTCTGATGATGCGTGGGCACTTGATCGTGCAAGAATCAGTTCAGGCAATCAGACACAGGCAGAAGGTAAGATGAATTCTGAAATGTGGGAGGATTACATCGAGCTTGAATCCGCTGATGATGCCTACAAGAGCGTCATCGCTGCTGCAGGTGCTGGCGGTACTTCTGAAACAGGCTGGGACTATATCGACAGCCGCTACATCAAGGAAGTCACAAATGGTACCTACACCTACAAGGGCAGCAAGCAGGGTCTCAAGGGCATCATCGACAGCCAGAATGATGCAGGCGGTTATCCGACAAGCTCCAACTTTGCACACAGCAATGATGGTATGTGCAATTCCAAGAACGACACTGACCGTGACGGTATGCCCAATACATGGGAAGAAGCACACGGACTTGATCCGAACGACAGTACGGACGGTGCGATCTGTACACTCTCCGCTGATGGCTATACCAATGTGGAAATGTTCCTCAATGAGCTGATGGGAGATCCGGTTGAGTACAATGGAAACGGTGGATCTTCTTTGAAGAAAGGTGCGACATTTGATACTGCATACAAGTATGAGATCGCAGATGCTTCAAGCGGCAGTCTGCTTGAAAATGTGGAACGTTGGGCGTTCACTGAAATTGGCAGCGGCTATTATCAGCTGACAGATGCTGAAACAGGCGAAATGCTTTCCGAAACTGAGGGCTACAAGTTTGTCAAGAAGGGCGAGACCTATACGATTTATACCCAGTCCTCCGAAGATACAGAGATATTTGGCGGAGAAGGGACAACCTGGACGGTCACACGACTGCTTGATCCGATCAACGGAGAATTGGTTCAGGAACTGATCCCCTTGGATGAAACCTACTATGCGAGCTGGAAGATCGACACCAGTATTGCTGTCGGTGATCCCGTGTTTGGAGATCGTGATGCAACATACGTTTCTCTTCCGGATGAAATAATTGGTGCGGAAAGCATTCTGACCCCTTGTGATGCCAAGAAACTGGAAACCGATCTGGCAACCTTTGAGGCAGATACAAATATGACAGTGTATATCGGACTTGATCAGCGAGTGACAACAGTGCCTGCTTGGCTTTCTGATTGGACGAATACCGGACTGACTGCTGTCAGCAGTAATGATGTCACATTTGTGCTGTATGCAAAGGAAGTGAATGCCGGCGATAGCATTACACTTGGCACAAACGGACAATCCTCCGGCTGTATGAATTACACGGTTTTCGCCTCGGCAGAGGAATCTCTGATCGGTGATGTCAATGCGGATGGAAAGTTTTCTGTTGCTGATGTCGTTATGCTTCAGAAATGGCTCATCTGCTCACCTGGTGTTGCACTGACAGACTGGCAGGCCGGTGACCTTTGTGAGGATGGCCGCATTGATGCGTTTGATCTGTGCATCATGAAACGTGAGCTGATCAAAAATAATTGAGTTTCATATAATTCCCCCAAAAAATTCACCTATACGAAGGCTGTTCGACAGCCGGATACAGCCTGGCAACCATGACGCTGGGCTGTATTTCTTTTTCGGTATAAATAGGACGTATAAACGAAATGATGTGAATTGCAACAAACTTGTTCGGAAAACACATTGTAACCATACGAGAAATATGCTATAATAAAATCGGCATGACGGACGTAACAAAAACAGGATGTTGAAGGAACAGAAACGTTGACAGTGCAGAAACAACCTGCATACAGCATCAGCAGAAAGAATGGTGATAAATTTTCTTTTGGTGAAACAGCGGATAGCTGTACAGTGCAAAACAGGTGCGTAACGACTCACTTCGTTACGCACCTATTTCATTTCCTAATAAGCTCAGTATACTCCTCAATCCCAATTTCTTCATCAAGAGCCTTCTGTCTCAGGTCAAGCGCATACTCCGCCCACTCAGCAAATTCAGTCTTTGACATAGTCTTCTTCATGAAACGAGCATAATGCTGTTTGTATGCACGGGTATAAATCAGCCATACAGGATCAGACTTGATTTTCTCAGCGTAGCTCTTTCGGAAACCAACGTCACGGCAGGTCTTGATCGGATTACTGCTGACAGCCCTTGTACAGAAGTGAGAAAAGGTAGTATGCTTCATAATAAACCAACGGCCACAGTTACTGCACTTTACAGGCATATGCTTTTCTTCAATGCACTTAAACAATTCAAAATACAGATATGCACCGAGCGATGTGAAACGATAAGTTTCGCAGAGTATCGGTGCTTTTTCTGTTTCAATGATAGTGTGACCGACAGAGATGCTTCCGTTAGAAACAAGGTTTTTATATGAGTCCGTAACGCTTTGCATCTGTGAATATTTCAAAAAGCATTCTCTCACTTTTTCATCAGACGGATAATTATTGTGATTGCACAGTTCATCAGCAAAAGGAATAAGAGTACGACCAATACGCATTAAGTCAGAAGCAAAATCCAGAAACTCCTGTGTGATACGTTCAACGTGTCCGACAAACTCAATATACTGCTGATGACTCACTGGATCATAGAAAGCATACTTCTCTTCTATGTGAAATTTTTTGAGTGGCTTAAGCAGATACAGCTTTTCGGTTATATATCCATCTGTAGGAATCGGTGCTTCAAAATCAACATATTCGTCGTCATCATAATTATCATCATCATCTGTCTTGCGTGGTTCTTCAAAATAGAATATCGGCTCATAGAAATTGAAAAGATTCTGAAGCACTCCACGTCTGAAATGTTTCTTGTCGTAGGGTGGAAATTTCTCAGCGATATCAAACAGCTGTTCGTAAACTGATTCATATAGCTCTGCTCTCTCTCCGATATCATAAGATGTTATATCAGGATCAACCTGTAAATTGGATTTTGCTTTCCTGCATATCTCATAAAGCTGTTCAAGTTCAGAAAAAGATGCAGAAAAGTACCTCAGAAGTATTTCACCAAGAGGAAATACTCTTCCGTCTGATAAATAAATCTTTCTGTTATAGTAATGCGCTTCAATTTCAAACATATATGGCTCCTTAAAATTCACAAAAAGTTTACAGATAATAGAGAATAGATAGAACACGATAGATTTATTATACTACATCTATTGACGACTGTCAAATTGCGATGTATACTGTGTACTGTAAAGGTGTCCGGACAACACACAGCAGCTTGAAAATTGAATCTCACACAGGAGAGATATTCGGGGGAACAAAATATGCGAAGACAGCTTGGAGGGGCAGAGCGTATCAGTCCGAAGAAAACTTTGTTTCGTAAACAAAAGGAACTGTACTGTTGTGGGAGTAAAATCTAAGGAGGTACGCATGAAATATTTCAAAGTTCCGAATCAGGTGTTCGATTTGAATCTTACACCGATTGAGTTCTATGTGCTGTGTTATTTATGCAAGTGCAGGAACTCTGTGACAGGCAAATGCTTTCCGAGTTACAATAAGATTGCAAGAGAATGTCATATCGCAAGAAGCTCTGTTGCAAAGGCTGTGAAGTCATTACAGGAAAAGCAGATTCTGAAAGTGAAGCATAACTATTACAACCACAAACAGAGATGCAACACTTATGAATTTGCACATGGGTGGTGTTGTGATGGCACAGGGTTGTATCGTCAGACGGATACAAATAAGACTAATAGAAGTTAACACATGAATGTTATTTATTAATAGCAGAAAGAAGAATATACTATGCGCCTTGAATTTGAAAAACAGGTGCGTAACGAGCGGTCTTTTCTCTTCTGCTGTTAAGGATTGGAGGAATGCGATTGAATCTGAATGAAATTATGAGAATTGAAAAAAGTGCATTTGAATATTCTGAATTCGGTGCGCTTGAAAGTGTTGAGATTGATGATAAGCTGTACTTCCCTGCGTCAGAGTGTGCAAAGGTACTTGGTTATCACAATCCGAGAAAAGCAATCATTGATCATTGTGAAAATACAATCAGGTTGACTGTTCCGCATCCGCAGAGTCCGTCGAAAACAATTGTGAAGAACTATATTTCCGAAGGAGATCTGTATCGTCTGATCTTTGGTTCAAGACTTCCTGCTGCAGAAGTGTTTCAGCGGTGGGTAACGCATGAGGTTCTTCCATGCATCAGGCAGTATGGTTGTTACTTTACTCCGAAGTTTCTTGCAGAGTGTAATAATGATCCGGAAGAAGTAAAGCGTCGGTTATACAAAATGAAACTGGAAAAGCTGATGGAACACTTCCTTGAAAATCCTGATGATGCAATCAAAGCATATACCGAACTTGTATGCAGAAGAAATGTTGTTGAAGCAGACTGCACAGAGGTGCGTAACGAATCGGATCGTGCAATTGAATGTGACGGCTTTTTATCTTCTGCAGATTAATGATATGCGAAAATGATGCCAAACCCCAAGATGGTTATCGGAGCAGAACGATTTCTGAATCAAGAAAGGTATCGTATGACCTTGATTGATGTTGAGTGCATCGAATGCCGACAGTTATCGCACAGTTTGCTCCAGAATCGCTTGTGTGGCGGTTTGGGAGTCACAGTCGGGAAAGGATACCCCACGAGTCGTCAAGCGGAATTTGAGAGCTTTGTGGGCAAGTCCGCAGAGGTCAGAATTTGCCGACTTCTGCCCCGATTTGGGGTAGTTCTTTGGTTTGCTGGTTAAAGTTTTGGCGTCACAGCCGCCAAAACAACCACCTCGGACGAGCAAAGCTCGCCGATTATTCGGCATTTTAAGCACATTCAATTAAAGGCGTCTATTATCGGAATTTTGGAAACTGTGGGTGTCTTGAAATAGAATTTCAGCGATTATTCACCGAATTTGCGTGATTTCAGGCAGGTGTCACGAACTAGAGTCCTCTTCAGAGGGCAAGCATCGCATGTGGCTATCCACATGCACAGAATCGGGAGAACCCGTACCCCTTTTCAGAGAAATAAGCACTTGAAATAGGTGCGTAACGAATCAGAGTGTAAGGAGGAGGTGTTTCAACTACCCCTTAACTTTAACTGACAGTATCAATATTCTGTCAGGAGACTCCCTCGTGAAACATGACGCAGTCAACTTAAATCAGGCGGTAGGGCGTGAAGTACGACCTACCCAAAATTAAAAGCTAATGTCAGTCAGGCTGACATCAGCTGATGACAAAGCTAAAACCACCGCCTTAATTCAGGGCGGCGGTCTCATAAATTTTATTGCGAAAGGAGAATCGAAAATGTATATTCAGACCACAGGAACAACAAAATGGAATCCGAAATACTTCGGAGAACAGGAGGACTATGGACAGAGAAAATACAGCACAGATCATCCCAACCACAGTCAGCGAGGTGAAAATTGACAATACAGTCTTCAGAGTAAAGCGTACCTTCAGCGGAGAAGAATCCCTTGCAGATATCCTGACAGGCTGGGCAGTAACCAAAACTCTTCAGGAAGAAAAGGCAGCTCAGCCACAGCTTTAATGCAATTTTATGCAGCCTGCACTCGTTCAGAAAGGAAAATTTGTCTACCCTTATGAATAGATAGTTCGGGCGTAGAGTGGTATAATGTTGCTTGAGCAAAGGAGGTACCGCAATGGAAGAAACAACAAAAGTAGGAATCTATGTCCGACTCAGCCGTGACGATGAACGCTTCGGTGAGTCAATGTCAATAGAGAATCAGAAGCTGATGCTGACTGATTACTGCAACAGACAGGGCTGGGAAATCATTGATGTCTATGCCGATGACGGATTCACGGGACTGACCTTCGACAGACCTGAAATGCAAAGGCTCATTGAGGATGCTAAGAACGGCAGAATCAATACAGTTCTGGTGAAGGACTTATCCCGATTCGGACGAAACTATGTGGAGGCAGGTCAGCTGATTGATGACCTGTTCCCACTCCTCAATATCCGCCTAGTCGCACCGAATGACGGCGTGGATACACATACGAATCAGAACACGGACTTCATTCCTATCCGCAATGTGTTCAATGAATATTACTGCAAGGACATCAGCCGAAAGGTAATCTCGGCACGCAAAGCAAGTGCAAAACAAGGAAATTTTATGGGCAGCAGCGCTCCTTATGGATATTGGCTTGATCCGAATGATCGACACAAGCTGATAATCGATGAGGACGCTGCTGTTGTCGTTCAGAGGATTTTTCAGATGAGAGCTGATGACTGCAGCTACAATCAGATTGCCGATACACTCAACCGAGAGGGTGTTCCGAATCCGAGAGACTATTATTATCACAAAATCGGAAAGCTAAATCCGAGAGTCATGCGGCATTACTGGTCGGAGGTAACTGTTACACACATTCTGAAAAACGAAGTGTATATCGGGAACATGGTGCAGTTCAAATCGGGAGTGGTATCCTACAAGAATCATTCTATCAGAGCAAAGCCGGAGGAAACATGGATACGCTGTGAGAATACCCACGAGCCAATCATTGATAAAAAGCTGTGGGATGCTGTGCAGAGTAAGTTCAGAAAGAAGCAGACAAAGCAACGACGTACACAAAGCGGTGAGCTTCCATTATTCAGCGGACTGCTGAAATGTGCTGACTGCGGCGGACTCATGCACTTCAAACCCGATATGAATAAGCGTAAGGACGGCACCTGCCTCGGTCATCACTCCTACTGCTGCAGAACCTACAAACAAAGCGGAGCCTCTGCCTGCACCTCACACTGGACAGGAGAACAACAGCTCATCAGCCTTGTAAAAAGTGAGCTTGCGGAATTTGCAAAGCAGATTGAAATTGATGAACAAGGCGTAAGGGACAGGCTGATTGCAGAACGCAGTAAGAACGTGAAAACAGAACAATCCGTAATGGAAAGCCGCAGACAAGCGGTTACCAATCGAATTACTGAGCTTGATACAATGCTCAGTAGACTGTATGAGGAAATGCTGTTGGGACAACTGCCGAGAGATGTGCTTATGGATTTATCCAACCGCTACAACAGCGAAAAGGAAGAAAAGCGGAATGAGCTTGCAGAGTTGGATGTAAGGCTTGCTGAATTCAGAAGTGCCGTAGAGGATGTGGAGAAATGGATCACGGTGTTAAAGCAGTACCTGACGGGCATGGAACTTGACAGAGCATTACTTCACAAGCTGATTCGGGAAATTAAAGTTGGAGCGTATACGAAAGTCAATGGTATAAAATTTCAGGACATTGAGATTTCATACAGCTTTCAGTAACAATGCCGTCTTCGGACGGCTTACATAAAACAGGAGGTAATCATGAAGGACGTAAGAGTTGGTATTTATGTGCGGCTCTCCAATGATGATCTGCGTGAGGGAGAATCCATGTCAATCGAAAATCAGAAGCATATGCTGATGGACTTCTGTTTTCAGCAGGGCTGGAAAATCATTGACATCTATGCGGATGATGGATATACAGGGTTAAATTTCAACAGACCGCAGGTGCAGAGACTGATTGAGGACGCAAAGCTTGGTAAAATCAATCTGATTCTTGTAAAGGATTTATCACGCTTCGGACGAAATCATCTGGAATGCGGTTACTATGAAGAAGAACTGTTCCCATCAATAGGATGCAGATTCATAGCTCTCAATGATGGTATCGACACAGCGAGGGATGGCAATGACATCATGCCCTTTCAGAATGTGTACAATGAACTGTACAGCAAGGATATGAGTCAGAGAGTACGAACAGCAAAGCATATCCGAGCAAAGAACGGCAGTTATCTTGCCGCTTATGCCCCCTACGGATACGAGAAGAAAGACCACAGGCTTGTGATTGATGAGACGGCGGCGGAGATTGTGCGGTATATATTCAAATTAAGATTGGAGGGCAAAAGCTGTTGCAGAATCGCTGCAATACTGAATGAACAGCAGATTGTTCCGCCGAGGGATTACTATTATCAGAAACGGAATAAGCCGAATCCGAGAAATGTTCACCACAGGTGGACGGATAATTCAATTGCACAGATACTGAAAAATGAAGTGTATATCGGCAATACAGTGCAGTACAAGACAGAAGCACCCTCCTACAAATGCCGAAAGCAGCTGCCGCAGAAGCCTGAGCAATGGATACGCTGTGATAACACGCACGAGCCGATTATCAGCAGAGAGGATTGGGATGTAGTACAATCCTTATGGAAACAGACTACGGCAAGAAAGAAACCTGTATACAATCCGATGTTCACAGGGTTGATCCGCTGTGCTGACTGCGGTGCGCATATGAACTTCAAGCCTGATATGAACAGACGAAAGGACGGCACGAATCTTCAGCATCACGCATACACCTGCGGAACGTACAAGCACGGTGGTTCAGGAGCCTGCACCTCCCACTGGATTATGGAGAATGCACTCATGGAACTGGTGCGTAACGATCTGGAACAATATGTGCAAGGGTTGGAAATGAATGAAGAACAACTGCAAGCTATACTCATGGAACAGTATAGCAGAGATACAAAATCCGATAGGACTGCAACAGAAAAGGAACTGCATTCCGCAAAAACTCGTATAGCAGAGCTTGAAATGCTGCAGAGCAAGCTATATGAAGAACTGCTTCTCGGACAGCTTCCGAGAGAAACGCTGATTGAGCTGTCACAGAAGTACAAAATTGAGAAAACAGCGTTGGAACAGAAATCGCAGGAGCTTCAATCTGAGATTGACAGGCTTACCGCCAAAGGCGAGGACATCCGCAGTTGGCTGTGCGTGGTGCGTGAGTATATGTCGGGGACTGTGCTTGACAGAGAGTTACTGCACAGACTGATCAAGGTAATTCGGGTTGGGGAAACGACTGTTATGAATGGTCAGAAGCAGAGAGAGGTTGAAATTGTGTATAGATTTTAGAAAAAGGACTTTACTTTGTCGCTGACAAATATTAAATATTCAGCGGCAAGGTAAGGTTGGCGGTGCGTAACGAAATGGAGTATATGGGTAAACACAAACAACTGTAATGAAATAGCACCTTTCAGGCATTTATCACTCGGTACATGCCTTTATTTTTTGATCGACCTTATCATACAACACCGTGGAACGTCGTCGGCATCTGACCGAAAGCCCGAACAAGTCGGGCATTACATAGCTGTGATAGTAATCTTGACAAATTCTCAGCTTTGTGGTATAATAAAGTCATGTTACAAGAACTGAGGTGGAAAGATGCGTAGAATTTCCTGCTAAATTTTGATTGGGTATATAAAACAATGGCGGTAGTACCGTCTGTTTTGGTGTGCCCTGCAGGAAATATTACGGTCTTTTCACATAATATATCAA
>JAFSBM010000192.1 GCA_017437285.1 Ruminococcus sp.
AGGGAGGGAAATGCTGACTTTTGTGCCAGTTTTCTTTTTCCCTCCCTTTTGCCCCGTAGGTGTTCCTCTCTGGTGATAAATCACCCTTTTGTATTTATTATAATTAGAAAAAAGTAAAGTTTAAGATATTACAATGTACTAATGGAGTTTTATAATACTATTCAAAAAAAGAAAATCCAGAGAGGAATTTAAATCTTCTCTGGATTTTTTTAAGGATTGGTATTAGAGGCAGATGGTGGGAATTGAACCCACGAAATCGCCGCAGATACCCCATTAAACGGACTTAATCACGTATCCACGACCACGTTACCCCTTCGTCACATCTGCCATTTAATCATGGGGCGATGTAATCATCGCCCCCTTGTTATTTTTCAAATTTAGTCTTGTAAACAAGCCATAGGAATTCAAGAAAACCAATGCCGATGAAAGCAAGCATAGTTTTCAACCCCGGCTTTTTTACCTTGAATTTCGTTACAAAGGCAATTGCCACAAGCAGCATAACCGAGCCGTAAACCTGTGGGAAGTAATCGCCGATATCCTTGTGAAAGCTGTATAACAGCGGAAAAATCAACGCAACACTTGTAACAGGCAAGCCCTCGTAGGTCTTACGCAGGGCAGTTGTATTCTTCTGCCGAGTTTCCTCCGTAACATTGAAATACGCAAGCCTTATCACCGCACAAAGGGGAAACAGCACAAGCACAGGCAAGTCGATAAAGCTGTTCAATCCCACAGAATAGCCGATAACCGAGGGCAGAACGCCAAAGCAAATGACATCGCAAAGGGAGTCAATCTGTATGCCGAAATTTTTCTCGTCATCGGTTCGATTTTTCTTTGTCCTTGCAATTTTTCCGTCGAACATATCGCACAAGCCCGAAAGCATCAGGCACACAATGGCATATGTAGGACGCTGAACTCCGCCATACATACCGCAGGCAAACATCATACCCGTAATTGCCGATGCAAGGCTGATATATGTAAGAATCACCGTATAGCTGTAAAAACCAATCATTTCTTTTTCCTCAATTTTACAGGAAGTATCATGCTAAAGCAGGATACTTCCCTAAATATTATACTATATTATATCACATTATTTGCTTTTTTTCAATGGTTTTTTCGTGCTTTTTCGGGATTTTTTTGCAGCGGTCTGCTTTTTCTCACGAACTTCTTTCATTCGTTCCTGACGGAGTGCCTTTGCTTCAAGGCGGCGGTATGCCTCATCGTAGAAGTATTCCTGTGAATTAAAGGGAGCTTCGCCCTCCTTAGGTTCAACACGTGTATATCGTCCGTTGGACTGCAATTCCCTTGCCTTAGCCGTATCCGACATCATTGTGTTAAACATATCACGGATACGCTTTTTCAGCTTTTCGTCCTCAATGGGAGCTGCAACCTCCACACGGCGGATAGTGTTTCTGCTCATAAAATCGGCAGAACCGATATAAATTTTCTGCTCCTTGGCATTTTTTCCGAAGATGAAAATTCGGCTGTGTTCAAGGAATCTTCCCACAATACTCCGCACGGTGATATTATCGGTATAACCTGCAACCTTTGGAATAAGACAGCAAATTCCACGTACAAGCAGTTCAATTTTAACTCCAGCCTGTGAAGCCTCAACGAGTTTATCGATAATTGCAGTATCGTTGAGAGAGTTGATTTTTGCTGCAATATAGCCTTTTCCGCCATTTTTGGCAATTTCAGTCTGCTCGTCAATCATTTCAAGAATTTGAGGCAAAAGAGCATAGGGCGATACAAGCAGTTTATTCGTCTTTTCCACAAAAGTGCCGTTCATAAGGCAATCGAAAACCTGCTCTGCGTCCTCAGCAATTTCACGGTCAGCAGTCATAATCATTAAATCGGTGTACAGGGAAGCGGTTTTTTCGTTGTAGTTGCCCGTTCCCACCTGCGTCACATAGTCGAATTTATCGCCTGTGCTTTTGCGTTTAATGAGTAAAAGCTTAGAGTGTGCCTTGAATTCCTTTGGACCGTAAATGACCTTAACTCCCGATTTTTGGAGGATTTTCGACCATTCGATATTATTCGCCTCGTCAAATCTTGCACGAAGTTCAATCATAACCGTAACGTCCTTGCCATTTTCAGCGGCATTGCACAATGCACTTATAACCTTGCTGTTACGTGCAAGGCGGTACAGGGTGATTTTAATTGATACCACCTTAGGGTCTACGGCACATTCCTCTAAAAGTCGTATAAACGACGTTGTGATTGACTCAAAAGGATAGCTTAAAAGTATATCCTTAGCCTTAACCTGTGTGAAAACAGGGCGATTATCGGCTAACATAGCCGTTTTTCTGGGCAGTCGCTTTTCGAAGTGAAGTTCCTCTGACAGGTCAAGTTCCTGCAATTGATAAAGATATGACAAATCAAGAGGAATGTTTGAGTTGAAAACACGTACATTGCCGATTTTCAGCTTTTTGCAGATGTAGTCCAAGGCTTCACGGCTGAACTGATTTGTGATTTCAAGGCGGACAGCGGCAAGCTTTGTACGCTTAACCACAAGCTCCTCCATACGGTCACGGAAATCCGAACCCTTATTATTTACCATAATATCGGCATTTCTTGTAACTCGGATAATTGCTCTGTCCTGAATTTTACAGCCCTTGAACATAAGGTGAGCGAATTGCAGAACCACTTCCTCGTGGAGAATAAAACGCTTGCCGTCCTTGCCGAGAGGAATTATGCGGTCTGAATGTTCGTGGGCAACGGGGATAATTCCTACGATAGTGTCTTTTTTTGACGCAATATTAACGGCAGCATAAAGCTCCTTATTTTTCAGAAACGGGAAAGGCAGAGCGTCATTTACAAGAATACCCGTGATAAACGGCTTTATTTCACGCTTGAAATAAAGCTCCAGAAAGTTCTGTTCCTCGGGAGTTGCATCGGCAAATGAAACGTGTTCAAAGCCGTAGGGTTTAAGCTCCTCCATATTTTTGCGGAAAATTTCCTCAACTTTTGGCTGTAATCGTCGCACAGCGGTATAGACTGAATCCAGCTGCTGGGAGGGAGTCATTCCCGATTTACTGTCCTTTTTCTTGTTATTTTCCTTTTCCTTATCGGTGAGGGAACCTACACGCACCATAAAGAATTCGTCAAGATTGCTCTGATAAATAGCGGAAAATGATAGTCTTTCAAGGAGGGGATTGTTTATATCCGCCGCCTCCTCAATGACTCGTTTATTGAATTTAAGCCATGAAAGCTCACGATTTTCAAGATGTTCCATAGTTTTCTCCTTTTCAGGGTGTTATTATAATAATTATATAACATTTTGGGGAATATGTCAAGAGTTATAAGTCAAAATAGATAAAAAATAAGACGATTTCAAGGGAAAAAGACGGTTAAATGAAAAAATTCTCCGATATGCACAAATAGCGTGATATTTTTTTAACGGAAATGCCAAAGTAGCGGAATATCTCTTGATTTATGGGGAATATTGTGATATAATTATTTTGATAAAATTTATAAGGAGGTATTCTCAAATGGATATCAAAGAAAAAATTGAAGAACTGGTAAGCAAAATCAAGAACGATAAGGATTTTGGAGATGATTTTAAAAAGGACCCTGTTAAGGCTGTTGAAAGCGTCCTTGGAATCGACCTGCCTGATGAGCAGATTGAAAAGGTAATTGACGGTGTTAAGTCAAAGATTAAGCTTGACGATATCGGTGACAAAATCGGCGATATTTTCGATATGTTTAAGAAATAAGAGTAAAAGCGGCGGTCAATTGACCGCCGTTTGCTGTTTATATCAGAAGTTTCCGCCATTCCAGCCCCAGTCCGAGGTTGCGGAGTATTTCACGTAAATCCTTGACGGCTCAATATTCAGCCTGCTGTTGAGAATACCGCATATCTCCCCTGTAAGCTTATCGAAAGCCGCAGGATTTGCAGAGCCGAAAACGCTTACCTCAACCATAGCCGCAGGAGCGTCATCGCCCTTGAAATAGAGGATATGCTCAGGCTCAATTCCCACCATAAGCCAAGCCTCGGACTTGCCCGGGATAGCGGAAATAGCCTTTCCCAAATCGGTTTTTACAGCGATTTCAGCCTCTTTTGATACAGCTGCATTTGTTTTTACATTGATAAATGGCATAATAATCTCTCCTTAGAATAAGTAATATTTTCCCTCAACCTGATAGATACGGAGGTTTAATGGTGTAGTATGGTTTTCCAGCACGTAGTTGTTGTCGCCTGCTGAATAGCAGGTATAGCCGCCGATTTCCACAACCTTTTTCGATGTGATTTTTTCTAAAATCGAGCTGTCAAAGACTGCAATTTCAGCGTCGGCAAACTGGAAGAACTTTTCAGCCTCCTCGCCCTCTGTAAGGCAATCCGAAATGTTAATGTAGTCAATTTCGAAATCCTCGCCCAAGGTTTGTTTCAGGGTTTGATTCATACCGTCAAGGTACTCGTCAGCATTTGAATAGCCGCCGTTTACGCAAAGATGCTCCAGATAGCCGGGATAGTAGAGGTTTTTTATTGCCTCGTGGTCATTTTCGTTGACAGCCACAATGTAATCGTGAACGAGATAAATTTCCCCTAAGTCCTCAGTTTCGCCCTCACCGCCGAAATAACGCTTGTCAAATTCCATAATATACTTTACTCTGCTGTCGTATTCGGGGCGAAGTTCGTAAATTGTAGCACCATAGGGCATATCTTCCTGTTTTACATCGCCTTTTTCATCGTCAACATTGCCGACCATATTTGCGTGTGAATGGTTATGGTCATCGCAGCTTGTCATTCCGCATAACATAATTGCGGAAAGTGCGAAACAAAGTAATTTTTTCATATTTCTCTCTCCTTAACCGAATGTGTAGTATTTTCCGTCTTTTTCAGCAAGAATAATATTTGCCTCGCTGACAATTTTATGCTCATTTCCGTCCTCAGCTTTAGCCATAACAAAGAAAGTTATGGGCATAAGCTTGTCAACATCTGCGGAAACCTCTTTATAGTAGTCGGTATCAAAAATCTCATCATAGCTTTCAAAGAAACTCTTAACAAAGCTTTCCTCTGTAACGCCTTCCTCGTAAATGGTATGTTCAGCTCTGATACGTGTTATGGTGTAATCTCCGCTGAATTCCTTATCCTCGGTGCTTTCGTAAGTAAGTGTATCTATGAGAATGTCACGGAGATTATTATAACGCAGTTCAAAGGAATTTTTCAGGCTGTAATCGCTGTCAACTCCCTCATTTTTGCTGTAAACCTCACGGAGATACTTGTCATAGCGTTCAGCATAGCTTGTATACATTGAAGCCTTGTAGCTTTCAAAATCGTTATTCTGAAATGAGAGGAAATAATTTTCAAGGGCAAGGAGAATATCGGTAGAAATAGTTTCATCTTCGCAGTAAAGTTTTGTGCCGTTGGGACTGAAATAGTATTCGCCGAGGGAATATTCCTCACTGTCTTCGGCAGGAGAAATAAGCTCGCTGACGCCTTTTTCCGTCATTTCGGGAAGTGAAGCTGCGACTTCCTCTTTTTTTTCACAGGACACGCTGCACACAGCTAAAGCAAGAGCCGAAAGTGCGGCGATTGTATTTTTCAAGTTCATACAGACCTCCGAATTATTAATGGGCATCTCTAAAAACCCGTTTGGTTAAAGGAAAAGCAGATAGGTATGGCAGCTGCAAAGAAACCTTCCGCAGGCGTGCTGCCGCACTCCAAGGGAGGTTGACGCAGTAGATGCCATGCATAGCTGTTTTTTCTCAAAAGGGTTTTTTAGAGATGTCCTAATGTTGTCTATTTTATTATACTACAATTTTAACTGAATTTCAAGCATATATTATGATTTTAAGGTGATAATTTTTTGAAATCTTTGAAAATGCAATACCAATCATATCAGCACACAAAAAAGCGGCGGCAGAAATAAATTCCACCGCCTCAAATTAGCTTTTAATTATTATAATTCTGAAAAGTCGTTGATAAGTTTATTCAAGTTCTGAAAAATCTTCAATAAGCTTTGCGTCAAGCTTTTGAATTGCAATTGCGTCATCAGCTGTGATACCGTTGCCATTACCCACAACGTCAGCTGCTTTCATTCCGTTTTCTGACAATTCGTACTTATCGGGATTTGCGATATATTGCAGAATTGCAGCTGCATCAGCAATGGAAACAGTGCTGTCATTATTTGCGTCGCCGTCGATATAAATTTGCATATCGCCCATTAACGGCGGAATAGTTGTCGACACTGTTGTCGGCATCTGAGTTCCAATTGTAGGAGTTGTAGTAGTTGTTGTGGTGGTAGTTTTCTCGTCGGAGGGCATCATACCGCCTGCTATATATGTTTGTGTGGTTGTTGATGTTGGAATAGTCTGTGTTCCCATAAGCGGTGGAATATCAGTCTGACGTGGACGTGTAGAGGTTGTAACTCCTGCAAGAGGAGGAACTGTAGTTGTAGTATACTCATCGGGAGGCAGCGGCACTCCTGCAAGAGGAGGAACTGTAGTAGTTTCTGTTGTCGCTACAATTGTTCCCATAAGTGGCGGAAATGTAGTAGTTGTTCTTCCGCTTTCAAGATTTACAAGCTCAACCTTTTCAAGATTAACGCCTTTTTCTTTGGAATCGAAAACGGCAGCTGTAATAAAATCGTCGCTGTTAAAAGGAACACGATAGGATACAGTTGCTATGCCGTTTTTAACAGCAGCAGTAAAAAACTCCTCTACCATTTCGTGGTCAATTGCGGTTACAAATACACCCTCAATTTCGTCACAATCTCCTTCTACTGAATATTGTAAAACTACATATTCTGCACACTGTGCGTAAAATGAGGCATAATGGTCTTCAATTTCGTCATTGTTAAACAGAGCTTCTCCAATTTCAATTTCTTCGAGAGGCAGTTCAATTCTGTCATTTGAAGGAACAGCTGTAGTTGTTGTCAATTTTGAAACCACAGTTCCAACTGTAGTGGTTGTAGTAGTTGCAGTAGTTGTAGTAGTTGTTGTCAATTTTGAAGTCTGAGTTCCGATTGTAGTAGTTGTAGTTGCTTTAGTTGTTGTAGTGTACTCATCGGGGGGCATTGCTACGCCATCTTCGGGGGGGAATGTTACGTCTTCATCGGGGGGCATTGTAGAACCGGGGGCAGGTGCAAGTTGAGATGTAACTTTTGCTCTTGTAGTAGTTGCAGTCGTTGCAACCTCAGTTCCAACACGGGTTGTGGCTGCAACAGCACCTGCTGTTGTAGTAAAGGACGGTTGGTTTTGTTCCGCCGCATTTGAAGCAGCATGGGTGGTTTCAGTATTTGTCATTGCCATATTGGCAGATGTGCTTACTGAAACGGCAGCTAAAAGTGCCGCAATTTCTTTTGTGAATTTTCTCATGATTAATTACCTCCATTTTCTTTGTTAATAATTTCAAGTGCCGTTAAAATAAGCACTTGTTCTTCCAAGCAAGCGGCTTCGGAAATGTCAGTTACTGTGCCTGTTGTTGACATTTTTCTGCAAGCACATGAATTATGACAGTAATCCACAAGCTCGCAATCGTCGCATCGCTTTGAAACCATTGAATAGTCGGGGTGTGCCTTTCTCGCTTTTTCAGCTTCAATTCCCACATAAATATTACCGCAGCGGTAATCGGGGAGATTCTGGAACTGCACACAAGGATAGAAATTTCCGTCCCAGTTGATGAAAACTTTCTTTTTGCATATTTCGCAGGTACCCTTGATATTTTCCCTTATATTTTTCTTTTTTACCTCCAGCTCATACATGAAAAGGTCGTCAATTTCAGCGATTTTCCGCCATTGCTCCCTTAGCAAGTCACCGAAGCTGTCGGGGTCTTGGGGATTTGTAAAAGCGTTCATAGCCGCTGAAATTTTCTTTACTCCCTGATTTTTCAGATAGATGATATTTTCGTAAAGCTGAGGGAGTGTTTCCTCCGTATAGACAAGCTGAACGAGAGTTTCGGGCTGATATTTCAGCAGCATTTTCAGCTTTTCGTCAAGGAGCTGAGGAGAAACTCCACGGTCAGTACACTTTATGCCGTCATGGGACATATTTATAATAACATTTCGTTCAATGCACCATTTTATGAATTCCTCGTCAAGAAGTGTTCCATTGGTGGTAATTACGAATTGCACAGCCTTGACATTTTCGCAGTAGAATTTGACAATATCCTTATAAAGCAGGGGTTCGCCGCCGAAAAGATAGACCGTATGTGCGTTATTGTTGCCGTTTATGTAATCCGCAATTTTCTGCTTTATATCCTCGGTAATATTGCCGTAGTCGGTGTTGAGATGCCGTTCATAGCAGTAAGAGCATTTAAGGTTGCATTTATTTGTAATGCTTATTGTATAATCCAAAAAAATCGCCTCCAGATAAAATATTTATATTCACTCATATTATAACATATATTACTCTGTATTTCAATAATCTTGCATATATTAACATTGCACGAAAATTCGGCTCAGATTTGCACATTATGACGGAACACGGTGTGATTAATTTGCTTTCTATATGTCCTATATATATTAAACAACTTTACCCCCTCAATTATCGCAGTAAAATTGAAAAAAATTTTCAAAAGTTGTAAGTATGTGCTAACATACAGCTTTTAGCCGTTAGCCTTTAGCCGTTAGCTTTTAGCCTTTTTAAAGCTGTTAGCTTTTAGCCATTAGCCGTTAGCCAATGGGTGCGGTGAATGTTGCGGTATACCGTCAATCTGTGTAGGGGCGGATATTATCCGCCCGTTTTAAACATATTATCATACAAAAGAAAGGACGGCAGAAACAAATCTACCGTCCAATTTCTAACATCTAACATCTAATCTCTAACGACTAACTCAGATGCCTGCTGAATAGTTAGGAGCTTCCTTAGTGATATAAATATCGTGTGGGTGGCTTTCCTTAAGACCTGCACCTGTAATTCTTACGAACTTAGCCTTTTCGTGAAGTGTAGGAATATCCTTGCAGCCGCAAAGTCCCATACCTGAACGGATACCGCCAACAAGCTGGAATACAGTATCAGCAAGAACTCCCTTGTAAGGAACACGACCCTCAACACCCTCGGGAACAAGCTTCTTTGCACCCTCCTGGAAATATCTGTCAGTTGAGCCGTTAGCCATAGCACCAAGGCTTCCCATACCTCTGTATACCTTGAACTGTCTGCCCTGATAAATCTCAGTTTCACCAGGAGCTTCAGCACAGCCTGCAAGAAGTGAACCAAGCATAACAACGCTTGCACCTGCTGCAAGAGCCTTAACAATATCGCCTGAGTACTTGATACCGCCGTCAGCAATAACAGGGATATTATACTTCTGAGCAACACAAGCAACATCATAAACAGCTGTAATCTGTGGAACACCGCAGCCTGCAACTACACGAGTTGTGCAGATAGAGCCTGGGCCGATACCAACTTTGAGGCAGTCAGCACCTGCTGCAATAAGGTCCTCAGCAGCCTCAGCTGTAGCGATATTTCCTGCAATAACAGGGATATCGGGATATGTTTCCTTAATCATTTTAAGGCACTTTATAACATTTGCGGAATGACCGTGAGATGAGTCGAGAACAAGCACGTCAACCTGTGCGTCAATAAGAGCCTTTGCTCTTTCGAGTACGTTAGCAGTAACGCCGATACCTGCACCGCAGAGAAGTCTGCCTCTGCTATCTCTTGCAGAATTGGGGTACTGTACGGATTTTTCGATATCCTTTATTGTGATAAGTCCCTTAAGAATACCGTTTTCGTCAACGATAGGGAGCTTTTCAATTTTGTGCTTGCGGAGGATTTCCTGAGCCTGTTCCATAGTTGTGCCAACAGGAGCAGTAATAAGGTTGTCCTTAGTCATAACTTCGGAAATCTTAGCTGAGAAATCTGTGAGGAATCTCATATCTCTGTTAGTGATAATACCAACGAGCTTATTTTTATCATCAACAATCGGCACACCTGAAATCTTGTACTTGCCCATAAGTTCATCAGCATCAGAAACGAGTCTGTCCTCTGTAAGAGAGAAAGGATTTACGATAACGCCGTTTTCTGAACGCTTTACCTTGTCAACCTCGTCAGCCTGCTGTTCAATGGACATATTCTTATGGATAATACCGATACCGCCCTCACGAGCAATAGCAATAGCCATACGTGAATCAGTAACTGTATCCATAGCGGCAGTCATAATGGGAGTGTTGAGTCTGATGTTTCCTGCAAGTCTTGTACCAAGTTCAATCATATTCGGGGTAACGTCTGATTCACCCGGAATCAGCAATACATCGTCAAATGTAAGCCCCTCTTTCTGAAATTTGCTGTTAATATCAGTCAGCATAATAAATCCTCCTTTTACATTTTTTTCAGAAAATAGAATTCTGAATACAAACCGAGTTTATTAACATTAATAATAACATTTTTTTCACGTTCTGTCAAGAGAAACACGAAAAACTTTAATAGAAAAATCATGTGTAATCAACACACTTATTTGTCGAAATTCATCATACTAATTTTATATAAGATTATAGGGTGGGTGTGGTTTGTTTTTAGAGATGCCCTTAAGTAAGAAATTACAGTAATTCGAGTGTGTTGATTAACCTGAAATTGATGGCGGATAATATCCGCCCCTACACAAAATTACGGTATATAGCCAATCCGTAGGGATAGAACTATTATCAGCCGCCTGTAGAAATCTTTGCGTATTTTTCGAGAATCAGTGACGCATCGGAAGAATCAACCAATCCGTCAAGGCTGATATCAGCGAAAATACGCTGTTTTCGGGAAAAGGTCAGAGGTGAGCCTGTGGAAATGAGTGCATATTCCGCAAGAACAGCCGAAGCGTCTGAGGAGTCCACAACATCATCACCGTTGGCATCTCCGAGGTCAATTTTCTTTACATCAATAAATTCAATGCCCTGTGCTTTGGCATATTTTTCAGCGGCAGTTCCCGTTGTACCCCTTATGATAAAATCGGGGATAACGGCATTTCCCTCACCGTGAGTTTCAGCTGTCATACCGATTGCATTTTCACCTATTTTCGTAACCGTTGAGGGGATAGCCGCATCATAGGCAACACAGCCGAAAAATGCGTCATCGCCTATAGTTTTCACCGTTTTGGGAATAACTACCGTTTCAAGCTTCGGGCAGGAGAAAAAGCAGTCGTCAGGGATAGCCGTTATGGGAGCATTCAGCACAACCTCTTTCAGTTCGTAACAGCTCATAAAAGCCTTTGCACCCATTGACTTTATATTTTCGCCGATGTTAATTGTTTCAACTGTAAAATTTCCTGCATAAGCCTTTTCGCCGATTGCAGTTATTTTATACCCCTCGATTTCAGCAGGCACATCAGCCTCAGCGTAGCTGTAGGGCAGGTATACGCTTTTCAGTTCAGCTGTTTTGCCGTCTGAATTTACGAGAATTACATATTCCACAGAATTGATTTTCGTGGAAATCTCCTTGCGTGTATCGGTATCGGTTTCGGTATCTGACGCAGCAGCCGATACAGCTAAAATTCCGCTTAATATAGCTGAAAGAAGCTTCATTATAATTCCTCTTTCTTAATAATTTCGCCGTCAATCATAACGAGAACAGGCTCCGACATAAGGTCGAAAGGTGATTCGCCTTTGCGGTAAAGCTGAATGTCAGCGTCCTTGCCGACAGTAAGACTTCCCACCACATCATCAACGCCGAGAATTTCAGCGGCATCAATTGTCAGACTGCGGAGAGCCTTTTCCATATCCAGACCGCCTTTTACAGCCGCCTGTGCCGAAATGGGGAGATACTGCACAGGGATTACCGTGTGGTCGGTGCAGATTGCAATTTTTACGTTATTTTTCGCAAGTACAGCGGCATTTTTCAGTTCAAGACCTTTCATTTCAGGCTTGCATCTGTCGCAAATCATAGGGCCGCAGATTACGGGAACTTCTTCTTCCCCTAAAATATCCGCAATTTTATAACCCTCTGTGCCGTGGATAATTACAAGCTCCAAGCCGAATTCCTTTGCAATACGTATTGCTGTGCAGATGTCATCGGCACGGTGGCAATGGAAAAAGGCTTTCTGCTTGCGGTCAAGGAGAGGCATGAGAGCCTCGCACTTTATATCGTATTCGGGAGGTTCATAATTCTCGTTATCGGAGTAGTAAATGTCCATATCATGGGCATATCTGCGGGATTTATACAAGCCCTCACGGATAATAGCCGCCGTAGCCATACGGGTTACGGGAGCTTCGCCCTTGTCGTTGTAAACTCTCTTTGGATTTTCGCCCAAAGCAAATTTCATACCGCAGGTTTTAATGAGCATATCGTCAATACGTCTGCCTACAGTCTTGATTACACCGATTTCACCGCCGCAGGCATTGGCACTTCCGGGGCATGACGCAACAGTTGTAATACCTCTCATTCGTGCTTCCTCAAAACAGCGGTCAAAGGGATTTATACCGTCAATTGCTCTCATCTGCGGAGTGAACGCATCGGAGGATTCATTGCAGTCATCGCCCTCAAAGTCAACTCCGTCCTCGATTATTCCGAGGTGAGTGTGAGCGTCAATAAATCCCGGGAGAACAAGTCCGCCCTGTGCGTCAATACTGTCATCGGGGATACTTTCAGGTTCGCCCTCGCCTACAGCTCCGATATTTCCGCCGTCGGTTTCAAGCCAGCCGTTTTTTATAGTTCCCCTTTCGTCCATGGTAACTATTTCAGCATTATATATAAGCATAAAAATCTCCCTTCGCTCATTTCAGCATCTTCACAGCATCAGCAATAAGTTCAGCTGTTGTCATCGGGTTGCCGCTGCCGTCAATCTGCATTGTGGAATGTTTCATATACACCTGCTGACGGGAATTGAATCTTTCTTCAAGCTCCTCTTTTGTGGAACTCATAACAATGGGGCGGTTTTCATCTCCGCTTATTCTTGCATAACAGGTTTCAAAGTCAAGGTCAAGGAAAATTACAGCACCAGCCTTTGCAGCCGCAGCCGCAGATTCGGGATTGAGCATTGCACCGCCGCCGCAGGCTACAACAGCCTTTTTATCGCAGAGGGATTTTATAACTTCAACCTCAACCTGTCGGAAGTATGCCTCCCCCTTTTGTGCGAAAATTTCAGGTATACTCATACCCTCTCTTTCCACAATAACCTCATCGGAGTCGTAAAAGCCGCAGCCCAGCTTTTTAGCGGCAAGCTTTCCCACAGTCGTTTTGCCGCACCCCATAAATCCGCATAAAAATACAGTCATATCAATTACCCCGATTCATCTTTTCAACTTCATCTTCAACATCTTTTATAACAGCGGATATATCCTCTGTGGAAAATTCGCCGCCGTACCAGATTTCGTGAGCCTTTACAGCCTGATAAACAAGCATAGCCGCACCGCCAACCGCTGTTTTTCCCAATGCTCTCGCTTTTTTCATAAGGAGAGTTTCAATGGGGTTATAGATAACATCAAAAAAGCTAAGGCAATTTTCGATTACTTCATCGGAAACAGGGCAAGCGTCAACTTTTGGGTACATACCCACGGGAGTTGCATTTACAAGCAAGTCGAATTTGCCCTCGATTTCGTTTACAAGGCAGATTTTCACAGCTGCATTGCCGCATTTTGAAAGTATCTCCGCCATAACAAGCTGTGCAGTTTTTACAGCGTCGGGGAGAACGGCAATTGTAAGCTCTGCATCGTGGAGAGCCGCTTCAATGGCAATCATTCTGCCAACTCCGCCGCAGCCTACAAGGAGAACTTTTCCGCCGAGAGGGAGAAGTTCCGCTGAACGGAGAAAACCGTCACAATCGGTATTGTAGCCTGTCATAACGCCGTTGTCGTTGGAAATGCAGTTGACGGAATTATATCTTTCCGCACTTTCGCCCAGTCTGTCAGCCATGGGAATAATGGCTGTCTTATGGGGAATTGTAATGTTAAATCCCCTTAATTCACGGAGCATATCTCCGCTTTCCGCAAGCTTTTCTGGAGCAATTTCAATCAGTTCATAGCTGAAATCTTCAATTCCGCTTAAAGCAAAAAGCTTATTGTGAATAAGCGGCGACATTGAATGTCCCAGAGGATAGCCGATAAGTCCATATTTATCCATAAATTTCAGCACCTTCAATTCCTGCAAGATTTTCTATATTAAGAGCAGTAACGCCCTTTAAAGTCTTTTTCACAAGTCCTGTGAGAGTTTTTCCCGGACCAAATTCCACAAAAGTATCAGCACCTGCCGCCTCCATAGCGGAAAGTTCAGCTGTAAAGCGTACAGGGGAAACGATATGCTTTGCAAGAAGTGACGGCATATCGCTGAAATCTGTCAATTCTCCGCCTGTTACGTTGGAGTAGTATTTCACCTGCGGAGCATTAAAAGTGATTGTCTTTGCTGTTTCATAGAACTTGTCAGCCGCAGACTGCATAAGCTTTGAATGGAATGCTCCTGCAACATTGAGAGGAACAACTCTTGCCTTTAATTCGGCAAAAACTTCGCTTACCTCCGCAATTCCCTCGGGAGTTCCTGCAATAACAGTCTGCTGTGGGGAATTGTAATTTACAGCTGTTACATAGTTCACAGCCTTTGAGCAGATTTCCTCAATTTTTTCGGGAGCAAGCTTTATAACAGCCGCCATTGCACCCTTTTGCTCTGCTGTAGCCATTTCCATAGCCTCTGCACGGGCTTTTATAAGTCTGAAACCGTCCTCAGCGGAAACCATACCTGAGCTTACAAGTGCCGCATATTCGCCAAGGGAGTGACCTGCAACACCGTCAAATTTAAATCCTTTTTCAATAGCCGCATTAAGGCACACGAGAGAAGTGAGCATAATGGCAGGCTGAGCATTGATAGTTTTTGACAGTTCCTCAATGGGAGCTTCAAAGCAAATCTGCTTCATATCCCTGCCGAGGATTTCCGACGCTGTATCGTATAAATCCGCCATTTTTGGGAAAGCGTCGTATATGTCCTTTCCCATGCCCTGAGTCTGTGAACCTTGCCCTGCGAAAAGTGAAATAGTCATAATTTTTTATTGTTCCTTTCTGTGCAAATCGTCGAATTAATCAACGATTTAAGCCGATTATTCTAATAAATCCTGTCTAAAGTGCTGAAATTTCATTTCCCATTATAAAAAGAGAAAAAAATTCTTGCAAAATTTTTGGAAATGATTTACAATATATATGTATACTGTAAAACACCGACCAAGTACACCTTGACGGGTGTATATTATTACTATAACATAATTTTGAAAATATTACAACACTTTTTTCAAAAATTTCACTTGATTATCTCATGGGGTTCTCTAAAAACCGGAACACGAGCGAAATTTCGTACATGACAAATATCAGTTACAAGGCGTCAAGCCGCAGTAATACTTTGTGTATTGCAAGGTTTGACAACGCAGTAAATGATGTTTGTCATAGAAAGTTCGCCGTGAGGGAGGTTTTTAGAGGTTCCCTCATATGATATAGAATTATAGTGTTGTAACTGCTCAGCGGATAATCCTGACAAATCGGATTAATCGGGAGCGATAAATATTAGTGTGGTTTATTAAGGAGCTATGAAATGGGAGTTAAACTTTTGGCTATGGGAAGCTATCTTCCCGAAAAAATTATGACAAACGATGACTTTGCGAAATTCCTCGATACAAATGACGAGTGGATTCGCACACGTACAGGCATTACACAGCGTCATATGTCAGGCTGGGAGCCTGTGTGGTACATGGGAAAAAAGGCAGCTGAAAAGGCAATCGAAAAGGCTGGGATTTCCCCAAAGGACATCGGACTTGTCATTGTAAGCACCGTTACAAGCGATTTTGTAACACCAAGTATTGCAAGTCTGCTCCAGTATGAACTGGGAATTGAAAATGCAGCGGCTTTTGACCTTAATGCCGCTTGTTCGGGATTTGTATTTTCACTTGATACCGCAAGAAGATTTCTCGAAACTGATGATAATATGAAATATGCCCTTGTAATCTCAACTGAGGCTATTTCACGTATATGCGATTTTGAGGACAGAGGTTCATGTATTCTTTTCGGTGACGGTGCAGCTGCCGCTGTTATCGAAAAAAGCGACAGCCTTTATTCTTCATTCCTCAATTCCGACGGTAGCGGTGCAAGAAAGCTTTATGCAAGAAACTGCACTCCTGCCCCAATCGTAAAGCAGGAAACTGATTTTGAGGACGGATTTGAAAAACAAGCTGTCCACAGCCTGTATCAGGACGGCAGAGAGGTTTATAAATTCGCTGTAAAGGCACTTCCAGCGGCATTTAATGCGGCTGCTGAAAAAATCGGCATTACAAGCGAGGAAATTGACTGGTTTGTGCCGCATCAGGCAAATGTGAGAATTATTGAAACTGCCGCTAAAAATCTCGGTGCGTCAATGGATAAATTTATAGTTACCCTTGACCACCACGGAAATACTTCAAGTGCATCAATTCCTCTTGCCCTTGATGAAGCTATTGATAAGGGAATTGTGAAAAGAGGACAAAAGCTTGCATTGGTAGGCTTTGGTGCAGGTCTTTCCTACGGCAGCGTTATTTTAGAATTTTAAGAAATTAGATGTTAGAAGTTAGATAGAGTTTTAAGAAATTAGATATTAGAAGTTAGATAGCATTTTAAGAAATTAGAAGTTAGAAACTGAATTTTCTAACTTCTAGCCTCTAACCTCTAACTTCGTCTACTAACATTTTAGGGATTGGTATAAGAAATTAGATGTTAGAAGTTAGATAGCGTTTTAAGAAATTAGAAGTTAGAAACTGGATTTTCTAACTTCTAGCCTCTAACCTCTAACCTCTAACTTCGTCTACTAACATTTTAGGGATTGGTATAAGAAATTAGATGTTAGAAGTTAGATAGCGTTTTAAGAAATTAGAAGTTAGAAACTGGATTTTCTAACTTCTAACCTCTAACCTCTAACTTCTAAAAGAGGAGGACAAATTATGAAAACAAGAATTACAGAATTACTGGGTTGTCAGTACCCCATTATTCAGGGCGGTATGGCTTGGATTGCAGAGCATAACCTTGCGGCAGCTGTATCAAATGCAGGGGGTATCGGTCTTATCGCAGGCGGCTCAGCTCCTATTGACTATCTCCGTGAGCAGATTCGTCTTTGCAAGGAGAAAACAGATAAGCCCTTCGGTGTAAATATTATGCTGATGAGTCCAAATGCAGAGGACCTTGCACAGCTTTGTATTGATGAAAAAGTTGTAGTTGTAACAACAGGTGCAGGAAATCCCGGAAAATTCATTCCCGCTTGGAAAGAGGCAGGAATCAAGGTAATCCCTGTTATTCCCTCAGTTGCCCTTGCAAAGCGTATGGAGCGTGCAGGTGCTGACGCTGTAGTTGCAGAGGGTACTGAATCAGGCGGTCACATCGGCGAAAATACAACTATGTGCCTTGTTCCACAGGTTGTGGACGCTCTTGAAATTCCCGTAATTGCCGCAGGCGGTATTGCTGACGGCAGAGGTATTGCGGCTTCATTTATGCTTGGTGCAGAGGGTGTACAGATTGGTACACGTTTCCTTGCATCTGAGGAATGTCAGATTCACCCCACTTTCAAGGAGCTTGTTGTTAAGGCTAAGGACACCGACAGCGTTGTAACAGGAAGATACACAGGACATCCTTGCAGAAACATCAAGACAAAGTTCTCCAAAATGCTTGCAAACGGCGAAAAAGACGGCTCACTCACTCCCGAACAGTTCGAGGAGGTTACTCTCGGTTCTCTCCGTAAAGCTGTTCAGGACGGTAATCTTGAAGAAGGTTCATTCCTTTGCGGTGCTATTGCAGGTATGATTAATGATGTAAAGCCCTGCGAAGCTATCGTTAAGGAGCTTATGGAGCAGGCGGAGAGATTATTGAAAGCATAATATTAAGAGGTTTCCTTATGTTATTTATGGATTTTTGTTCAGGTATCGGCGGCGGTCGTTCAGGTCTTGAACTAAATAATATGAAGTGTATTGGACACAGCGAAATATCACAAGATGCCAACAAAATATATCAGCTTTTTTATGGTTCAAATGAGACTAATTTCGGGGATTTAACAAAAATCAAAATAAACGAACTTCCTTATTTTGATGTGCTTATATGTGGTTTCCCTTGCCAAACATTTTCTATTGTCGGAAAACGTTTGGGATTTGAGGATTTAAGAGGACAAATAATATTCCATATTGCAGAAATTCTAAAGACAAAAAAAGTCCCTATGTTTTTGCTTGAAAATGTCAAAGGTCTTGTAAATCACAACAAGGGCAAAACACTTAAAGATATTATAGAACTTCTAAAATCCTGCGGATATAATGTAGACTACAAAGTTCTGAACAGCCTTGATTTTGGTGTTCCGCAAATGAGAGAAAGAGTATACATAATCGGAATAAGAAAAGAATTGTATAAAGGCGAATTTTATTGGGATTACTCCAATAAAAATGCAAATCTTCTTGATTTTCTCGATGAAAACAATAACGACATATTAAATAAAGATGATGCCACATTCAATAAATATCTAAATAATAAATATAACAAAGGCAAATACTCTATGGATGAACTTCTTAAGGACGATTATACTGTTATTGACTGGCGACAATCTGATTTAAGGCTTTATAAAAATAAGGTTCCTACACTTAGAACCGGTCGTCATGGTATTCTTTATGTAAAAAATGGACAATTGCACAGGCTTTCAGGATATGAAGCTTTATTACTCCAAGGATTTCCTAAAAGTATTGCAGAAAAAGCCAAAAACTGCAACATAAGCAACACTTCATTGTTATCTTTAGCAGGAAATGCAATGACCGTACCTGTTATTGCGGAAGTTTGTAAAATTCTTTATAAAAGGCGGTGAATATTTTGAGTAAACATTCATCTGAAAAAGGTTCTTTAATTGCAGTAGGTGGATTTCAAAACGAAAAAGATGTTTGCAATAAATTTAACAATTGGGAAAGTGACGAGGATGCACAAAAATGGCTGAATATTATGGAATACAAGTTAGACGAAATAGAATATGTCAAGGCTTCTGTATTACACGGATATAAAGCTGATATAAATGTTCAGATTCAGATTAAATTAAAATCAGCAATTGATACTGAAAACATTCAGGTTAAACTGGTTTCTTCCTCAAAAGGATTTAATCAAATTGACAAACGCAGTTTAGCTTCTTATCGTGAAATGTGGAATATACCTGATGATGTATACACTCTCCTGCAATATTTTACGGGAGAATTGCCGCCAAGAAATTCAAGCACAAAATCTAACAAAAGAATGTTCGTTAATGAATTTAGTTTGTGCGAACAAAGCGTTTTATTAGATTGGATAAAGAAAAATAAATCACTTATAACATCTGATATTATTCGTGGCAGAGGAAGATTTAGTGCAGAATGGGTTTTAGTTGTCAGAAAAACAGCTAATACAGAATGGGCATTAAAAAACATAAACCAAGTAATCCAACACTATTCTTTCGGAGATGTCAGGATTTCTCCTCGTGGTTCTATATTGATAGGAAAAATTACAATGCAGCGTAAAGGTGGAGATGGTGGCAGAGAAACTGCTAAAATGCTCCAATTTAAAATAGACCCCTCAGAAATATTTAACATTTAATGGATAGGGATTATTATGAAAAGATATAAATTTATAAGAATGACATACAAGGTGCTAAAAGGCGGATACGTAACTGCAAAAGAGGACGGCTGCCGTGACCACAGAACAGTAATCAGAGATATGGCTGTTCTGGGTTGGCGGTTTGTAAGTCAACTTCCTGTTGAGGTAGGCGGTTATGGTGCAATCGCCAGCTACGACCTTGTATTTGAAATTGATTGTGAAAATTAAAACATACTATACGGACTGCCAAAGGCAGCCCCTACAATCAGAGAAATCGGACATACCATTCTAATTTCTAACCTCTGATTTCTCTAATTTCTAAAAGCGGAGGTAAAATATGGCTACAGCAATTATAACAGGCGCATCACAGGGAATAGGCGCTTGTATTGCAAAAAGACTTGCTAAAGACGGCTTTGATGTCGTTATAAATCATTCACCAAAGGAAAGCAGTAAGGAAAAGGCACTTGCTGTTGCGGCTGAATGTGAGGCATTCGGCGTTAAGGCGGTATGTATCGCCGCCGATGTTTCACAATTCGACCAGTGCGAGGCTATGGTTAAGCAGACAAAGGCTGAATTCGGCACAATTGATGTTCTCGTAAATAACGCAGGCATCACAAAGGATACCCTCCTTGCACGTATGAAAGAGGAGGATTACGACGCTGTAATTGCTGTAAATCAGAAAAGCGTCTACAATATGTTAAAGCATACCTGTGCTGTAATGATGAAACAGCGTCACGGCAGAATTATAAATATCACCTCTGTTGCAGGTCTTTACGGCAATGCAGGACAGGTGAACTATTCCGCATCAAAGGCGGCTATAATCGGTATGACTAAAACCGTAGCAAAGGAGTTCGGTTCACGCAATATCACTTGTAATGCCGTTGCTCCGGGACTTATCCGCACACCTATGACGGACGTGCTTTCCGATGAGCTTAAAGCAAAAATGCTTTCCGCAATCGCTCTCGGCAGATACGGTGAGCCTGAGGAAGTTGCTTCTGTTGTGTCATTCCTCGCATCTGAGGACGCATCTTACATAACAGGACAGGTAATTGAAATTTCAGGCGGACTTTCAATGTAATTCAGGGAATCCCTAAAAAATACAGAATTAATCCCTTTGTTTGGTATATTTCATCTCGAAATTTCGGGCGGATAATATCTGCCCCTACACAATCAGAGGAATTAAAACGCACACAGAAAGGAAAATGATAAAATTTATGAGCAGACGAGTTGTTATCACAGGTATGGGCGCAGTTACTCCCCTTGGCACAGGCGTTGAGAAATTCTGGGAGGGAATCAAGGCTAATAAGCTTGGATTTTCCTATATTGACGCTTTTGATACGGAAAAAACAGGCGTTAAAATCGCAGGTATCGTCCGTGATTTCGACGAAACGGCTTACTACGATGTAAAGGGCTGCTTCGATAAAAAAGAGGCAAAGCGTATGGATACTTTCACAAAATACGCTGTTGTTGCGGCTCACGAGGCTATGGCTGATGCAGGTACGGACTTCTCCGACGTTGACTGCTACAGAGCAGGCGTTCTTGTTGGTTCAGGTATCGGCGGCATTGACCTTACAATTTCCGAATATGAAAAATATCTTGAAAAAGGTGCAGGCCGTGTTTCCGCTTTCTATATCCCAATGATGATAAGCAATATGGCTTCAGGTACAATTGCTATGAAAACAGGCTTCAGAGGTGCAAACTTTGATATTTCCTCTGCCTGTGCAACTGCTACCCACGCTATCGGCGAGGCTTTCCGCAAAATCAAGGACGGCTATCTCGATGTATGTCTTGCAGGCGGTACTGAAAGCACAAATATTGAATTTACATACGCAGGCTTTGCAAATATGAAAGCTCTCACAAAGGCTGATGACCTTTCAAGAGCGTCAATTCCCTTTGACAAGGAGCGTCACGGCTTCGTTTTAAGTGAGGGAAGCGGTGTTCTCGTTTTAGAGGAATACGAACACGCTAAGGCAAGAGGTGCTAAGATTTACGCTGAAATCGCAGGCTATGGTGCAACTGATGACGGCTATCATATGACATCTCCTATGCCTACAGGCGAGGCAGCAGCTATGGGTATGACTCTTGCAATGCAGGAGGCAGGTGTTACACCTGCTGAGGTTGACTATATCAACGCTCACGGCACTTCAACAGGTCTTAACGACAAGTATGAAACAGCCGCTATAAAGCTTGCATTCGGCGATGAAGCTGAAAATGTAAAAATCAACTCCACAAAGTCAATGACAGGTCATCTTCTTGGTGCAGCAGGTGCTATTGAAGCTATCGTTGTTGCAAAATCCATTGAGGAGGGACTTATTCACGCTACTGTGGGATATAAAGTTCCCGATGAGGAATGTGACCTCAATTACTGTGTAAACGGAAATATTCAGCAGGAGATAAATGCCGCACTTTCAAATTCTCTCGGATTCGGCGGTCATAACGGAACTCTCTGCTTCAAAAAAGTTAAGGAATAAGGTGACGGCTATGTGTAAAATTTTTGATTCAGTTGAGCTTGAAACAGTTGAAAAGCTTGCTAAAATTGTAAAGGACAATGAGCTTTCTGAAATCTCAATTTCCAACGATGATTTCAATATCACTATCAAGGGCAAGAAGTGTCCTCCCCCTGCCCCTGTAATGCCTATGGGTATGCCAATGGCTGCGGCTGCTCCTACAGCTGCACCTGTGCAGACAGCAGATGCTCCAAAGGCTGAAATTGCAGAGGGAAATGTAGTGAAATCTCCCATTGTAGGCACTTTCTATCAGGCACCCTCACCCGATAAGCCGCCTTTTGTAAAGGTTGGCGACAAGGTGAAAAAGGGCGATGTCATTATGATTATCGAGTCAATGAAGCTTATGAATGAGGTTCAGTCCGAATTCGACGGCACAGTTGAAAAAATCCTCGTTACAAATGGTGAGGCTGTTGAGTTCGACCAGCCTATTATGATTATCAAGTAAGGGGGAGAAAAATGTCAGATATTTTAATGAATAAAGAGCAGATAATGGAAATTATCCCCCACCGTGACCCATTCCTTCTCATTGACGAAATCGTTGAAATGGAAGTGGGCGTTAAGGTAAAGGCAAGAAAGTACATCAAAGAGGACGATTTCTGGTTCAAGGGACATTTCCCCGATTACCCTGTAACACCAGGTGTGCTTATGGTTGAAATGCTTGCACAGGCAGGTGCTGTATGTATGCTTTCAAAGCCTGAATTCAAGGGGAAAATTGGACTTTTCGGCGGAATTGACAAGGCTAAGTTCCGCAGACAGGTTGTTCCCGGAGATGTCCTTGACCTTGAAGTTGAAATAATCCGTCAGAGAGGTCCAATCGGAACAGGTAAGGCACTTGCATCCGTTGACGGCGAAAAGGCAGTTTCCTGCGAAATTACCTTTGTTGTTGCAGACGGTGAAAATAAGTCATAATGGAGTACAGTAATGTTTAAGAAAGTATTGATTGCTAACCGTGGAGAAATTGCGGTTCGTATTATCCGTGCCTGCCGTGAGCTTGGTGTACGCTGTGTGGCTGTTTATTCCACCGCTGACAGAAATGCTCTCCACGCACAGATTGCCGATGAAGCGGTTTGTATAGGCCCTCCAGCCACAAAGGACAGCTACCTCAATATGAACGCTGTCATTCAGGCGGCTATAAATGTAGGTGCAGAGGCTATTCACCCAGGTTTCGGATTTCTCTCGGAAAATGCGGAATTTGCAAGACTCTGTGAAAAAAGCGGAATTGTTTTCATCGGCCCGTCATATAAATCTATCGAAATGCTGGGAGATAAGGCGGCTGCAAAGGAAACTATGGCAGCGGCAGGAGTTCCCGTAATCCCAGGTTCCAAGGGAGCTGTAAAGAGCATTGACGAGGCTAAGGAAATCGCTGAAAAATGCGGTTATCCCGTCCTTGTAAAGGCATCGGCAGGAGGCGGCGGCAGAGGTATCCGCCGTGTTGATTCACCCGATGACCTTGAATCACAGATTATCGCCGCACAGCAGGAGGCACTCTCATTCTTCGGCGATGATACGGTATATATTGAAAAATTCCTTGTAAATCCTCACCACGTTGAAATTCAGATTATGGCGGATAAAATGGGCAATACTATTTATCTCGGGGAGCGTGACTGCTCTATGCAGCGTCGTAATCAGAAAATTCTCGAAGAATGTCCCTCACCTGTGGTAAATGCCCAACTCCGTGAAAAAATGGGTAAGGCAGCTGTTACTGCGGCTAAGGAGTGCGGATATTACAATGCAGGTACAATTGAATTCCTCGTTGATGAGGAACGTAATTTCTATTTTATGGAAATGAATACACGTATTCAGGTTGAACATCCTATAACTGAGGAAATTACAGGCTTTGACCTTGTAAAGGCACAGATTGAAGTTGCCTCGGGTACACCTCTCCGTGTATCACAGGAGGATATAAAGCTTACAGGTCATGCTATTGAGTGCCGTATAAATGCAGAAAATCCCGATATGGACTTCCGTCCCTCACCGGGTACTATAAATGCCCTCTACGTCCCCGGAGGTCCGGGTATACGTATTGACAGTGCTGTTTATCAGGGCTACACAATTACGCCATACTACGACTCTATGATAAGCAAGCTTATTGTCCACGGTGCTGACCGTGACGAGGCTATACGCAAAATGAGATGGGCATTATCCGAATTTATCGTTGACGGAGTTGATACAAATATCGACTTCCAGCTTGAAATTATCAAGCAGCCCGAATTCCTTGGAGGAAATTACGACAACGGTTTCCTTACAAGATATATGAAAACTCGTAAATAAGGCGGTGAATACAGATGTTTGAAGATTTTTTTAAGGTTGTAAAGCACCGTTTTAACAACGGCGATGAGGAAGAAACATTCCCCACCGTCAAATGTCCCAGATGTCAGAGCAATATCCACGCAGAGCGATATGAGGAACTGAATAAAGTCTGCCCTAACTGCAATTACCACGGCAGATTGACTGCAAGGGAGCGTATCGCCCTTACATTCGACAAGGACAGCTTTGAGGAATTCGACAGCGGAATGATAAGCTGTGACCCCATAAGCTTCCCCGAATATCCCGAAAAGCAGGAAAAACTCCGTGAGGCTACGGGACTTAATGACGCCATTGTGACAGGTGTAGGTCTTATCAAGGGACAAAAAGCTGTTGCAGGTATTATGGACTCCCGATATATGATGGCTTCTATGGGAAGCGTTGTAGGCGAAAAAATTGCCCGTGCCTTTGAATATGCCACAGAGAATAATCTCCCTGTTATTATGTTTACGGCATCTGGCGGTGCTCGTATGCAGGAGGGTATCGTTTCCCTTATGCAAATGGCTAAGACATCGGGAGCAGTAAAGCTCCACAGCGACAATGGCGGATTGTACATAACAGTTCTCACCGACCCCACAACAGGCGGTGTAACTGCAAGCTTTGCGTCATTGGGCGATATTATCATAGCTGAGCCGAAAATCCTCATAGGCTTTGCAGGCAGACGAGTTATTGAAAGCACAATGAAACAGCGTTTGCCCGAGGATTTCCAGCTTGCAGAATTTATGCAGGAAAAAGGCTTTGTTGATATGATTGTTGAAAGAAAGAAAATGCGTAAAACTCTTGCAAAAATTCTTTCAATTCACGCACCTGAAGAAAAGGAGGTCTGAGCCGTGGAAAACAATAAAACTGCATGGGAACGGCTTACTCTCGTTCACACAAAGGGCAGACCGACTATAAGAGATTATATTCCCCTTATTTTCACGGATTTCTGTGAAATGCACGGTGACCGTCTTTTTGGCGACGACCATGCTATAATTGGCGGAATTGCACGTCTTGACGGCAAGCCTGTTACAATTATCGCACAGGTAAAGGGCAGGGATTTAAATGAAAATAAGGACTGCAATTTTGCAATGCCATTGCCTGAGGGCTACAGAAAGGCTCTCCGCCTTGCTAAGCAGGCTGAGAAGTTCCACCGCCCTGTAATCTGCTTTATTGATACCCCCGGTGCATATGCAGGTATGGCAGCTGAGGAACGTGGACAGGGTGAAGCCATTGCAAAAAATATTGCGGAATTTATGACTCTCCGCACACCTGTTATTTCAATCGTTCTTGGTGAGGGCGGCAGCGGAGGAGCGCTTGCCCTTGGTGTATGCGATGAACTGGCTATGCTTGAAAATGCACAGTACTCAGTTGTATCTCCGAGAGGTTTTGCGTCAATCCTCTGGAAAGATGCGTCCCGAGAGGAAGAAGCCTGCAATATTATGCAGGTTACAGCTGATGATATGGTGCGTCTTGGAGTGGCAGAAACTATAATTGAGGAGCCTTTAGGCGGTGCACATAACGATTTAGACAAAATTTCCGAAAATATTAAAGAATATTTGTCACTCAAAATTGAAGAAAAATGTCAAAAAGATATTGACGAATTGCTAAAAGCAAGGTATACTAAGTTTAGGAAAATCGGTGAGTTCACAGAATAGCTGATTTTAAAAGGGAGTTTCCGAGAAGAAAAAGCCTGTGGTTGGCTGTATATAGCGGATTTTCGTAAATTTACAGTTTGAAATCCAAATGGCGGAGAATTTTTTCGGATATTCCACAAAATAAAAATGGCGGAAAAACCGCATAAATCAAAAGATGGAGGAAAAAAATTATGGTATTTGACAAGGTTAAAGAGCTTATTGTTGATCAGCTCGGAGTGGAAGAGGATATTGTTACTTCTGACGCAAGCATTCAGGATGATCTCGGTGCAGATTCTCTTGACATCGTTGACCTCATTCAGACAATCGAGGACGAGTATGATCTCTCTATTCCCGATGAGGCTGTTGAGAACATCAAGACAGTTGGCGATATCGTTGCTTACATCGAGAACAACTGCGATTAATTTAATTCGTAATGCATAATTGAAAAGCCATTAGCCGTTAGCTTTTAGCTTTTAGTTATTGGTTGGTGTGGTTTTAATTAATTCCTAATGCATAACGTAATTATATGGACGGTGGAAATTATTTCTGCCCTGCTAGTCGCTAGAGGTTAGAGATTAGATGCTAGAAAATGGACGGTGGTTTTTTCCACTGTCCATTTTTTGTAGGGACACAGCGTGCTGTGTCCGCAATTTCGGTACGAAATTCAGTTTTTTCAACAATCTCGGGCGGATAATATCCGCCCCTACACTTTGTAAAAATAATTACGCATTACGCATTACGCATTACGAATTACGCATTGCCAAAAGGCTAATGGCTTTTAAAAAGCTAACGCTTTTTAAAATTAATAGAAAAACTTGTTGTATTTGTTGATTAATTCCGCTTTACTTTTTTTGTGAAATGGTGTATAATTATAGAGTATACGATTTTATGATTGTAAAGCAGACATAAAATCACCAAATCTGATTTTTTAAGAGGCATATTATGGCGAAGAATTATTCACTCGGTATTGATGTAGGCTCAACAACTGTTAAAACCGTCATTACCGATACAGCAAAAAATATCATATATTCACGCTATCAGCGTCATTTTTCCAAGGTCAAGGAAACTGTTACAGAACAGCTGGAGTTGATACATGAGGAATATCCCCACGACAGCTTCACCGTATGTATAACAGGCTCGGCAGGTCTTGGACTGGCAAATTCTGCCAATCTTCCGTTCGTACAGGAGGTTCACGCCGCTTTTCTTGCGGTTAAGGAAAAAGCTCCCGATGCCGATGCGGTTATCGAATTAGGCGGCGAAGATGCTAAAATTATCTTCCTCACAGGCGGAATTGAACAGCGAATGAACGGCTCATGTGCAGGGGGTACAGGCGCATTTATTGACCAGATGGCAACGCTTCTCGGTATAACTGCCGATGAACTCGATGCCCTTTCTCTCAATGCGGAAAAGATTTACCCCATTGCCTCACGCTGCGGAGTTTTCGCTAAATCCGACATTCAGCCCCTGCTCAATCAGGGTGCATTGCGTGAGGATATTGCCGCAAGTATTTTTCAGGCTGTTGTTGACCAGACAGTTTCGGGACTTGCACAGGGACGAACAATTGAGGGAAAAGTTCTTTTCCTCGGCGGTCCCCTACACTTCCTCAAAGGCTTGAAAAAGGCGTTTGTAAATACTCTCGGTCTTGATGACGAACACGCTGTATTCCCAGATGACGGCCCTGTTTTCGTGGCATACGGCTGTGCTATCCACGGTTCACAGCTGGAGGAACAATATACAATTGACGAAATGATTTCCATGGTGAAATCCGCCAAAGCCTCTGATGATATTGTTACAGGTGAACCTCTTTTCGCTTCACAGGCTGAATATGAGGAGTTCATCGACCGCCATAAAAAATGCGATTTAGGTTATGCCGATATACGTACATACAAGGGCAATGCTTACCTTGGAATTGACGCAGGTTCAACTACTACAAAGCTTGTGCTTATAACTGAGGACTGCCGTATTCTCTATCACCATTATTCCTCGAATATGGGGCAGCCTCTTGATAAAATTGCCGCACAGGTGAAGATTATCCGTGAGGCAATGAACCCCGATATTACCATAAAAGGCTCGGCAGTTACAGGCTACGGCGAGGATTTAATAAAGGCAGGACTTTCCATTGACCACGGCATAGTTGAAACTGTTGCCCATTTCAGAGCAGCGGCATATTTCTGCCCCGATGTTGATTTTATCATTGATATCGGCGGACAGGATATTAAGTGTTTCCGCATAAAAAATCACAGCATTGACAGCATTATGCTCAACGAGGCTTGTTCATCGGGCTGCGGTTCGTTTATACAGACCTTTGCAATGGCTCTCGGCTATGATATTTCCGAATTTTCAAAGCTTGGATTATTCGCACAGCATCCTGTAGACCTCGGCTCACGCTGTACCGTATTTATGAACAGTTCCGTCAAGCAGGCACAGAAAGACGGTGCAACTGTTGAGGATATTTCCGCAGGCTTGTCCTCGTCAATTATCAAAAATGCGATTTACAAGGTTATCCGTGCAAATTCTCCCGATGAACTGGGAAAAAATATTGTCGTTCAGGGCGGTACATTCCTCAATGACGCTGTTCTCCGTTCATTTGAAAAGGAACTTGGCAGAAACGTAATCCGTCCTGCCGTGTCGGGACTTATGGGAGCCTTAGGCTGTGCATTGTATGCAAAGGAGCATACCACAGGTGAGTCAAATCTCATTACTGCCGAAGAACTGGCTAATTTCAGCTATACTTCAAAATCCGCAAGCTGCGGCGGCTGTACTGCAAACTGCCGTCTTAATATAATCAATTTCGGCAAGGGACGCAATTTCATTTCGGGAAATCGCTGTGAAAAGGGCAGCGGCAAGGCGAAAAAGAATAATATTCCTAACCTTTACGAATACAAATACAATAACGTATTATCTCTTAAATCCGTTACACAGCCGAAAAATCCCATTGCAAAAGTTGGATTGCCAATGACATTGAGCTTTTATGAGCAGCTGAAATTCTGGCAGACATTTTTCAATGAACTGGGATTTGAAACGGTCATAAGCGACGAAAGTTCCCGTGAAATGTATTATCTCGGTCAGCATACTATCCCCTCTGATACCGTTTGCTACCCTGCCAAGCTTGCCCACGGACATATCGAATATCTACTTGACAAGGGCGTAGACTTCATTTTCTACCCCTGTATGAGTTACAACATTGACGAGGGCGGCAGCGATAACCACTTCAATTGCCCTGTTGTAGCCTATTATCCCGAACTTTTAGCGGCTAATAATCTGCGGCTTAACGGCGATAATTTCTTGCGTCCGTATATGGATATGAACAACAAGAAAAATGTTATCCGTGTTATGAAGCAGACTTTGAAGAAGTTCAATATTGGCGGAAAAATAGCCGCCGCCGTTGAAAAGGCTTACGAGGAATACCACAATCAGCAGAAGGATATTTCCAAAAAAGCTGCGGAAATAATCGCACAGGCAAGAGCCGAAAAACGCAAAATTATCGTTCTTGCAGGCAGACCGTATCACATTGACCGTGAAATCAACCACGGTATACATAAGCTTATTACATCTCTTGGAATGGCAGTTGTAACTGAGGACAGCATTGCACCATTGGGCGAAGCTCCTAAGCTTGGAGTTCTCAATCAGTGGACATATCACGCAAGGCTTTACCGTGCGGCACAGTATGTCACAACTCAGCCTGATATGCAGCTGATACAGCTTGTTTCATTCGGCTGCGGCATTGATGCTGTTACAAGTGATGAAGTCCGCAGTATTCTTGAAAATGGCGGAAAGCTCTATACACAGCTGAAAATTGATGAGATAAATAACTTAGGTGCGGCAAGAATACGTTTAAGAAGTCTTGTTGCCGCTATGGAACAAGCTGATTAAGAATGAAGAATTGTAGGGGCGGATATTATCCGCCCGAATAATGCTTGGAAATAGGTATATTGTATAACGGACACGGCACGCCGTGTCCCTACAAAATGACCATTAACCATACACTGTGTAGGGTCACGGCGTGCCGTGACCGCAATTTCGGAATGAAATTCAAATTTTTGATAATTTTGAAATTATTCTATTCAGAGGAGATTAATATGCCTGAATATGCAAAATTTACCGAGGAAATGATAAAAACACATACAATCCTCGTTCCCGATATGCTGCCTGTTCATTTCAAGCTGCTTATCGCAATATTTGAAAGCAAAGGCTACCATATGGAGCTTTTGCAGAATGACTCCCGTGCAGTCGTTGATGAGGGACTGAAAAACGTCCACAACGATGCCTGTTACCCTGCTTTGCTTGTTATAGGGCAGTTTATGGATGCCCTTAAAAGCGGCAAATATGACCTTGACAAGACGGCTCTGCTTATTACCCAGACAGGCGGCGGCTGTCGTGCCTCAAACTATATCCACCTGCTGAGAAAGGCAGTTGACAAGAATTTTCCGCAGGTTCCTGTTGTATCCCTTAATTTCAGCGGTCTTGAAAAAGACAGCGGATTTAAAATAACCGCAGGTATGTTTTTAAAGTTCCTCTATGCCATTCTCTACGGCGATTTGCTTATGACTTGCTACAACAAGTGCCGTACATACGAGGTAAACAAGGGCGAGGCTAAGGCTACCCTTGAAAAATGGCAGGACGCTTTAGGCGAAATGTTCCGTCAGGGCAAGGGTTACACCAAGACTAAAAAGCTGTACCGTGACATTATGGACGATTTCGGAGCTATAAAATTAAGCGGCGAAAAGAAAATAAAAGTCGGAATTGTAGGGGAAATTTACGTTAAATATTCACCCCTTGCAAATAATCATCTTGAAGATTTCCTCATTTCCGAGGGATGTGAGCCTGTTGTGCCGTCACTTCTGGAATTTGTTATGTACTGTGCGGTGAGCAACTTCAACAATGCCGCCCTTTACGATAACAAAACTACAAAGTCAATGGCGTTCAAACTGGGATATAAGCTGATTTACGCAAAGCAAAAGGAGCTTATTTCCATTATGAAACAGCACGGCAAATTTGAGCCGCTTCACGATTTTGAGCATCTCCGCCAATTAGCCGACAAATACATAAGTCAGGGTGTTGTTATGGGCGAGGGCTGGCTTATTCCTGCGGAAATGGCTGCTCTTGCGAAATCGGGAGTTGAAAATATCATATGCGCACAGCCTTTCGGCTGTCTGCCAAATCACATTGTTGCAAAGGGTATGTCCCGTGCAATTAAGGACGATAACCCCAATGCAAATATAGTTGCAATTGACTATGACCCAGGTGCTACAAGAGTTAATCAGGAAAACCGCATAAAGCTTATGCTTGTAAATGCAAAGCGATGAGGAACTCACAAAACGGAGTAAATCTCCGTAATAACAGCGGACAGGAAAAGGCTCTCAGCCTCCTTTACGGGAATTTTTTCGGCAGATGTGTGCTGAAAATTCTCACAATGCCTTTTATTTCAAAGGCGGCAGGAGCGTTTATGGATTCGCCTCTGTCAGTTCCCTTTATTAAGCCATTTATCCGCAAAAATAACATCTCAATGGCGGAATATGAAAAGGCGGATTACAAAAGTTTCAACGAATTTTTCACACGCAGAATAAAGCCTGAAAATCGTCCCGTTTCTCAAAATCCAGCGGAACTTATAAGTCCCTGCGACTCTAAGCTTACGGTATATGAGATAAACGAAAACAGCCTTTTCAGCATTAAAAATTCCCTCTACAGCGTGGCGGATTTGCTGAAAAATAAATCCCTTGCCGAGAAATACAAGGGGGGCTACTGTATGATTTTTCGTCTTTGCGTGGACGATTACCACCGCTATTGCTACATTGACAACGGCATAAAGGGCGGCAATAAATTCATCGGGGGAGAGCTTCACACCGTCAATCCCATTGCCTTGGAACACTACAACATCTACAAGAGAAACAGCCGTGAATACACCATTCTCCGCACGGAAAATTTCGGAGATGTGGTGCAGGTTGAAGTTGGTGCAATGCTTGTGGGGAAGATTTCCAACCGCCACGGCAGGCATAAATTCTGCCGAGGTGAGGAAAAGGGAATGTTCCAATTCGGCGGTTCAACTATTGTTCTGCTTTTGGAAAAGGGCAGAATTGCCCTTGACGGAGATATTCTTGAAAATTCCGCAAAGGGCATTGAAACTCCCGTGCGTTTTGGCGAAACTATAGGATTTATAGCCTTTAGCCGTTAGCCATTAGTCGTTAGCCTTTAGCCGTTAGCTTTTTAGGGCGGCGAGTTAATACAAAATTAAGAATTAAGAATTAAGAATTAAAGGACGGTGGATTTTTTTTTCTGCCGTCCTTTCTTTTGTATGATGATATTTTTGTAGGGGAGGATAATATCCGCCCCTACACAGATTGACAGTATACCGCAAAATAATTACGCATTAATAAAGGACGGCAGAAAAAATTCCACCGTCCTAAAAAGCTAAAAGCTAAAGGCTTTATAATTACGCATTACGCATTACGAATTACGCATTGTCGAAAGGCTAACAGCTCTAATACTAAATTATTCAGTTACAGGAAGTGAGTCAATAAGCTTAGCGTCAAGCTTCTGAATTGCAATAGCGTCAGCAGCTGTAAGACCGCCGCCCGGGTTGCAAACGTCAGCATTTGCCTTGCCCTGCTCTGAAAGCTCATACTTGTCAGCGTTGCCGATAGCCTGAAGAATAGCGGCTGCGTCAGCGATAGAAACGACATCATCGCCGTTAGCGTCACCGTAAAGTGTAACCTCAACAACAGGTGTTGTAGGCTCTACAGGCTTTGTTGTAGGCTCTGTTGTAGCAGGCTCAGTAGGAATTACAGGGGGATTTGTAGGAATAACCTCGGGCATCTCGTAGCCGTCAACAATTGACTTGAAACATTCCTTTGCCTTGTATTCAGCGTCAAAGAGGAGAGGATACTGTTTAGCTCTCCAGCTCTGGTCATCAGTTACACCCCAGAGAATAACAGCTGAAATATTGTCCTTATGTGCGTAAATTGCATCCCAGATACCCTCATAGTAAGCTGCCTGAACAGCAAAATCGGCATCCTTTGGATTTTCGGGAGTTGTTACGTCAAGCTCAGTAACCTGAATGTCAAGACCGAGTTCGCTGTACTTATTGAGAGCGTTGTTGTACATTGCAACAGAGGGGAATGCAGCGTCAAGGCTCTGACGAGCGTCAAGGTGTGACTGCATACCGATACCGTCAATGACACCCTTTTCCTTTAAATCCTTAGCCATATCAATAATAGCGTTCATCTTGCCGTCCATATATTCGTTGTAGTCGTTGTAGTAAAGCTTACAGCCCTCGGGAGCGTACTTTCTTGCATATGTGAAAGCAGGCTCAATGAATGAGTTGTCGCCGAATACCTGTACCCAGGCAGACTTTGCGGAACCGCCTGAACCCTGCTCGCCTGGCTGACGTGGCTTACCGTCCTCAAGCCAAGCCTCGTTTACAACGTCACAAGCATAGAAATCAACTGTAGGATAAAGTTCTGTGAGAGTTTCGAAGAATACCTTGATATAATTTTCCATACGGAGGAGCATTTTTTCCTTGCTTACCCACTCACCGTCATCTGCGTAATTCTCCTTGAAGAACCAGTCGGGAGTCTGTGAATGCCATACAAGAGTATGAATTCTCATAGGCACATTGTTGTTGCGGCAGTAGTTAAGGAGAGGCTTAGCAGCACCGAAAGAAATCTGTGGAACTGTATCATCGCCTGTTTCCTCAACATAAGCCTGACAAGCAGCCTTATTGAGAACTGAATCGGGCTTCATTTCGTTACCAGCTGTAAGGCTCTGATAGAAGTGCTTCTCAACGAGGTCCATTGTGGAACGTGAGCTGAGGTTGCCGGGAACAAGAGCAGTACCAACCTTGAAGTCGTTGCCGAACATAGCAGCAAGTCCGGGGATATCCTGTTCAATTTCAACTGCGGGAACTTCCTCAACAACGAAATCGTCAATGAAAAGGTCATCGGAGCCGCCCTCGAAGTAAACGTAAACGCCCTCCATATCCTCTGTAAAGCTTACCTTTACTCTTTCAACGGACATCCAGTCGCTGCCGTTGAGGTTCTGAACGAGGTTGCTGTACTTTGTTTCGCCGTCAACTGTGTACTGGAAACTCATCATAGCACCAGTGTAGTATCTGCCCTTGATTTTAGCACTGATGTAATATTCTGTGTATGGTTCAAGCTTATCGTCAAGGCGGAAAGCAGGACCATTCCAGCTTTCTGAACGTCCGCTTGCAAGAAGTGCAGTTTCACCGCTTACAGCAGCATCTTTAGAAGCTGAAAGTTCTGTTGTGTCATCTCCGCCACGGTTTGTAAATGCGGAAACATCGCCGTCCTCGAAGTCGAAGCTGTATACAACCTTTGGTTCAGCTGTATCAGCCGCATAAACGGCAGGTGCTGTGCCTACAGCAAGTGAAGCGGCAAGTGCCATTGCCATTACTTTAGTGATGTGTGATTTTCTCATTTCTAAATCATCCCTCGAAAAAATATTTCGCATTCCTGCGATACTTAAATTTTACCATAATAAAGCGAATATGTCAATAAATCAGAGTAAACTTGACAATTAATGAGGAAATCGCACAATTTAACCAAAAATTGCGATTAAAAAAATCCGCAGGAAAATTTCCTGCGGATTTTGTGTAGTATTAATCAGAAATTAAACGGGGAGCTTGCTAACAAGACCTGCATAAAGCTTCTGAATTGCAAGAGCGTCATCACTTGTGACACCGTTGCCGTTGCCAGCTACGTCAGCATTTGCCTTACCAGCCTCGCTGAGACCGTACTTATCGGGGTTACCGATAGCCTGATAAATTGCTGTAGCGTCAGCGATTGTTACATTACCGTCGCAGTTAGCGTCACCGTAAAGAATCTTAGCTGTAGGCTGAGTTGTTGTAGTTACAGGCTTTGTAGTTGTGGGCTTAGTTGTAGTAGGCTTTGTAGTTGTCTTAGTTGTAGTAGTCTTTGTTGTTGTAGGCTTAGTTGTAGTCTTTGTAGTTGTCTTAGTTGTTGTGTTTGAAGAAGAACCGCCGCTGAGAACAACCTTGTCGATTGTTACACCGTCATCGTGTGGCCACCAAATCATAGCCTTAACAGTTGCACCTACGTTAGCAGGAATGTCGTAAGAAACTTCAACCTTACCGTTCTTAACAGCTACGTTAAAGTCTTCCTGTTCCCATTCGCCAGTCCATGTACCGAAACCGCCTGAGCTTTCTAAGTCGTTTGTGTTAACTGTGTAGTAGAGAGTAGCTGTCTTGTAGCCCTTAGCGTTGAATTCAGCGTAGTTGTTCATCTCGCCGTCATCGCCCTCTTCTACGCCAACCTTC
>JAFSBM010000193.1 GCA_017437285.1 Ruminococcus sp.
CGTCAGGCTACGATTTCGCTATTGCTTCTTCTCTCCCACACCTCACGATGTGAAACTTGCAAGTCGCTCTAAAGTTCGTCGGTAACTACGCCTCGGTGGACTTTCACCACAGAGCTTTGATATGCCCGTCATACAAAAAAACGGCAGAAATAAATTCCGCCGTCCATAATTCTTAATTCTTAATTCTTAATTAATCTACCCTACTATTCCCGAGCGTTCAATGCCCTCAATGAAATGCTTTTGCAGGAACACATAAACTATCAGCAGAGGAGTAATGGAAATCAGACAGCCTGCCTCTTTCCACACTATCTGCTCTCTTGGGGAAATTTCAGCTGAAATCGTGCCGAACAGCTTTCGTTTCAGCTCCGTGTCAAGGCTTCGGAGCATAAGGGAAATCGTCCGTGTATCGGTGAAAAATGTGGCACTTACATAGTAATCATTCCAGTACCACACCAGCGAAAACAGAAATACCGTGAGAAATGCCGCTGACGCATTGGGTATCATTACCTGCAAAAACGTCCTGAATGGTCCGCAGCCATCAATATATGCCGCATCTTCAATTTCCCGTGGCAATCCCTTGAAAAACTGGCGGAATATCAGTATCATCAATCCTGCACGTATGCCGTTTGCCGTCAATGCAGGGAGATACATTGTAAGGGGCGTATCAATGAGATTTACGGTAAATTCCCCTATTCCGAAATATCTGAACTGGGAATACAAGGGCAGAGCAATAACCTGGGGCGGCACAAGAATCATCATTATAACTACCGCAAACAGCAGCTTTTGCCCCTTGAATTTAAATCTTGCAAAGCCGTAACCCGTCACCGCACAGGAGGCAACCTGCACCAAAGAACAGCCAACATTGAGAAACAGCGTTGTTATAAGCGTGTTGGGAAATCCCATAGCGTCAAGGGTTTCTTTCATTATGTCAAGGGTGAAATGACGTGGAATCCACATAATCGTGGGGTCGTTCATATCCCCTCTCTCACGGAATGCACAGCTTACCATATAAATAAGAGGGTACAGAATTACAAAGCCAAGCCCGAAAAGTATAATAAATCTGAAAATCGGAAAAACTGCTTCGGCAGCTTTTTTTCGCCGTATATAGCCGATTTCTTCCCTTGAAAGCTCTTTAGGGGAATTGTCTGCCATTTCTGCACCTCCTATTCCGTTTCATAGTAAATCATTTTATTTGCCCCGAAAGTGACAATGCCGATACCGGTAAGGATAATTCCGAAATACAGCCAAGCCATAGCGGAAATTTCTCCGAACTGCCAGTCATCACGCAGGGCGAGAATTCGCTTCATAACAGGGTTTGTGGGATTTGTAAAGGAGTCGATTACGGTGAAAATGAAATTCACCAGTATAAACGGACTCACGTAGGGGAATGTGATTTTCCAGAAATATTCCCAAGCCGTTGCACCCTCAAGCTGTGCCGCTTCACGGGCAGATGTGGGAATTGTCTGCAATGCCGCAAGGAAAAGCAGAATTTGTATGCCGCTTGCCCATACGATACTGAAAATATTATCGGAAACTGCTGAAATTACAGCCTCCATATTGTCGCTAAGACCGTAAATCCCCAGAAATTGGAGCAATTCCCCTACCATATTAGTGGAAAACATTGTGGAAAACTGTGCCGCACCTGTGTTGCCCGTTGAGTTTATATCGCCGCTTATAATGGCGTAAACAGGGCCTGTTGCAATAATTACAGGGAGGAAAAAAATCGCTCTTGCCACAGCTCTGCCCTTGAAATTCTGATTGAGAATAACCGCTATAAACAGGGAAAAAATCACTATCAGCGGAGTTTTCCACAGAGTTTCAAGCAATGCCGTTTTCAGGCAATCCGTATACTTCGGGTCAACTGTCAATGCGTCTTCGAAATTTTTCAGTCCTATCCATTTCAGATTGGTGTCACCTGTGTCAATGGTAACATCGCAAAATGACCATATAAAGGATTTCAGCAGAGGAATGAAGAAAAAGCACAGCGTTCCCACAAGCCATATGCTGATAAATCCGTAGCCGTAGAGGGCTTTCCGCTTTTCATAGGAAATGCGGCGAGGTTTCTTTTCTTTTTTTGAACTGCTCATCAGTAGAAATAACCTCCTTTTTCAATGTTGTCAAGGTCAATTGTATTATCGCCATAGGATATGGTATTCTCCGAAAAATCGGCTTTTACCACAGTTCCCCCCGAATAGCTTACGGTAATATTTCCCTTTTCGTCAGCGGAATAGCCTGTGATGTACTTATCAGCAATTTCCTCATACAGCGGTTTCAATGCCCTGTATTCGGCAGCTGCGGAAATCACGTGATTTTCATAATTTGCGTAGAAATACACGTCAAATTCCGTATCTTTAAGTTCCGCAGCGTCCTCGTAAATCATATCATAATTGAGGTAACTGCCCGTAGCCGCCGCCGTAAGAATAAGTTTATTCCTGTCAGCGCTGCCATTTACAGCCGTTGAGGAATACGGCACAAGACCGTGCATAACCATTTGATAAAAGGGAATATCCTCGTTGAATATATCAAATCTGCTTGAATTAAGGGGTACATTTATAATGTGGCTTGTGTAGGGTACGGCATAGGCATTGGCGGTATCCGCAAGTATGCCCTTTTCAAGCTTATCCGAAATAAGCTTGAATCCCTCAGCCGCAAGATTTTTGGCATCACCTCGGGATAATTCACGCTTTCCGTAATCGCCGTAAAGGGACGATGTGAGATTTCCCAAGGATACTCCCGAAATGCCTGCATCTGCGTAATTTTCCGCAATATCGCCAAAAACGTCGCCATAATATGCAGGGGACAGCAGGGACATATTATCCTTAAAGCCGTCGGGAATGTCATAGGCACGGTCATAACTTACAATTCGTGAATATGAACCCGAAATCCGCACACAAGTATTATTTATGGAATTATAGCCGTTTCCCGAATAAAAATCACGGTTATCGGAAACAGGATAAAGCTCATAGCCATTGTCGGCAATAAAGTCGGAAAGTGCCGTAAATCCGTCTTTTCCGCCCAGTACAGACGAAGGCTTTGCGGTTGTATCAACCTTATTTTCAATGCCGTTATCCGTCCAGTTTTTATAGACAGCCACAATGTTGTCAACTCCGCTTTCCGTCAGGTCGTTGAGAATTTCTCTGCCCTGCATAAAATCAGTAACGGCAGTTTTTTTCGTTACAGGAATACCCAAAACAGGCTTTTTCTTCTCCATTCCGCCGTAAAGGGAAACATACACAGGTGGAATCTGCGGAATTGACTTTTTTTCAACTCCGCCGTTTTCTATGAGATACTGACGGTATTTTTCAGCAACGTCCGTATAATCGGCATTTTTCACCGCTATGGGATAATAGAGCAGTTCAATGTCCTCCGTTTTTATATCTCCTGTTTCAAATACGGTGAATTTGTCGTTGCTGCCCGACATATAGAAAGTATCTGTTCCTCTCAGCGTGAAATTGAAGCCGCAGAAATTGTAGCTGCTGTTGGACTGCTCCGACACGCTGACGGAAAGATTTGCGTTTGCATCGCCTTTTTCCGCAATTACCAGCATAGCATTATCCTCCTTGACAATGCCGTACATGGGGAAATAAAGCTGTTCCGTAACTGCACCCTTATGGGTTGGAACAGCGGTAATATCCCTGCCGTAGACAGGCTGGGAATATGCGTCGGTTTCCATAGTTTTTCTGTTGTTGAAGCGGACTAACGCTCCACAGCCGTCGGGAATTATGAAATAGCCCTCCTCGGTCATATCCCCTGCCCCGAAGCTGTTCATTATGCTCATTTCCGTGATGATATTTTCATTGTCAGGCTCTTTCATATCGCTGATTTTCAGCCTTGCACGGATATGGTCATTTTCGAGAATATACTCCACAGGGACTTCAAATCCCTTTTCGTAGCGGTATGTGACTTTTACGCCGTTTTCCACATCTTTTACAATGATTTCACATTCGTCATTGGCTGAACGGAGTATAGTTGTGGAATGTTTTGAGGGAATTCCATAGGTCAGCTTATTTGAAGAACGAAGCTCATTTATAAGCAGAGGTGTGGCATTTTTATCCCGTGAAGCCTCCAACGGCACAGACCACCATATATAGCCTGTTTTCTTATTTTCAAGGGCAATATTTCCAAGTCGGTCATCTATGAGAAGTCGGAAATCCTCGTTTTCACCGCATACCCTCGCCACCGCAATAACCTGCTTGCAATCGGAAGAAAGCCACGCAAAACCTTTTTTGTCAGCGGTATAAAATACGGTTTTTCCGTCCTCAATGCCGCTTTTTTTATAGGTGAAAAGGGTATTTTTGAAATCCCCGTCCATAAGTTCAAGGGTTTCACCGTCAAGGGAACTGAAAAGGTGGGGATTATCAATTGTTGACACAACCTGTCTTATATTAAGCGGTTTCGTCATATCGTCGTTTAAGTAGAGCAGATACCGACCTCCGCTGCTTATGCAGACCTTTCCCCTGTCGCATTTCTGCCCTTTTTCAAATTCCGCAAGAGCCTTTTTTGCCTTTGCGTCAACGGCTACAAATTCCCCAAGCTTTTCGATTTCATCAATTTTATCCGCAATTTTTTCCTGCTGAGGGGTATAATCGGACTTTTTAGCAGGCTTTCCGCCGTGTTTTTCCCATATTATATCGTCAATTTTCTTATCCTTGAAATAGATGTCAATGCCCTCAACTGTGCCGATTTTTTCCAGATATTCCGTAATATCGGCATAGGGAACAGCCACTTTTTCAACGCTTTCCGCAAGCTTTGAGGATACGGCAGATTTTCCCTCCTCCTGCTCCTCCACGGAATTATCGGGAGTGGGAAAACTCTCGTCAGCAAAGGAATTCCCCGTAACTACGGCAGTTGACACCGCAAGGAGGCAGAGCAGGAAGCTTTTAAATTTCTTCATATTCCACCGCCTTTCAGGATTTCACTCTGTAGGAAATTTCCGTAAACAGAGTCATAAAGAAAATTGCCACCTGCTGAATGAGAAACAGCAGGAGAATGAGCAGAAACAGCATAATCAGCATTGCCGCAATTGTGAGAATAATGGCGAAAACTGTCTTTACTGCCGAATACTGATGAACGGAGCGTATAGCGGAAAAGAGCAGAACTGCCGTCCAGCCTGTGCCGATTATAGCGATAATATTGAGGAAAACTGACTCGTCACGTATGAGAAAATGTGAGAGAAAAGTGGTTATAAACAGCTGTGCCACGTAGGGAACGAGGGAATAAGCACTGTAAATGCAGATATTTTTCATAGTTCCCTCGCCGTCAAGGAGTGTGCAGACCGCCCAGTTGCCCACCGTCCACGCTCCGAATATTACGAAACTTTTGACGATATACGGCACAATGTTGAATATCTTGTCATAGGGAACATAGTGGTTGAAGCCGTAAAGCCGTTCTGCGGCAATACCGGCAAGGAACAGCATAAATACTATGAAAAAGGCTATTTTCAGCGAGCCTGATTTTTTCCACCGCATATCCTCAAAGCCCTCAACGGGGTGAGTTATGGCGTGAATTACCCATTGTACAGGGGTAAGTTCATACATTGCTATTCCTCCTTATTTTTTTCAGCAGAAAGGGCGGCTTTTTTGTCTTTGCGGATTTTCAGAGTGCCTGCAATGGCGATTGCAGCGAAAATCAACGCAAGAAGTATTGGTTCAAAATTATTTCTGATAAATTCCAGACGATAGCCCTCGAAAGCCTTATCGTAAATTTTGCCTGCATCTGCAAGCTTTGCGTATTTCATAGCCTCCTCGTACTCCCCTGAACGGAGCTTTGCGGCGGCAATTCCGAGATACGCACGGCGGTATGTGCCGTCATATTTCAGCACCTCCAGCCACGGATTGAGTGCCTCCTCGTAATATCCGCCGTTGTGGAGAGTTGAAGCCTTGTGGACAACTTCGCCGAAATCGGTTTCCTTGAAAATTGTCACGGTATTTTTCATTGTATCCGTCACATACAGCCTGTCACCGCAGGATTCAAGTGCCGCCGCCTGACGGAATCCGCCAACCTGACTTGCATTTGTACCCACGATAAACAGCAGGTTGCAGTCCTCGTCATACTGGAAAATCCGCCCCATTGTAAGGTCAAGGCAGTTAATATTTCCGTCCTCTGCAATGTCAATATCCACAATTGCCGAGGCAAGGACTCTGTTCTGCGATGTGTCGTACATAGGGGAATAATCCCCGAAAATATTTTCATTGCCTGCAAATATATTTTTTCCTGCGGCATTGAGCTTTTTCACCGTGTCCGTTGTCTGAGTTGACGAGGAAGTGCAGGTATAAATGAAATCCCCCTCAATGTCAAAGCTTGTAATTCCTGTGGGAACATTTCGTGTGCGTCTTGCCCGTTTTTCCTCAGACATAAAAATTCCCGAAACGTAATCCCCTATTATTTCAGCTGTTGGCTGAACTCTGTTTGCACCGTAAAACCCCATAAATTCGCCATTTGGTGAAAACATTGCCGCACCTGTGGTTATATTGTTCAGCACCACATAGACATTGCCTGCCTTGTCGGCAATTACACGCTGAGGGTTGAATGTACGCTGACTGCCGTATATTTCTGTATCGGGTTTGGTGATTTCTCCCACCGCATTTCCTGTGAGATTTGTTATAAGTACTCTGGAATTTTCGGTATCCGCAATATACATAAGCTGATTTTCAGCGGAAACAAATACTCCCGAGGGCTTTTTCAGCGTAGTTTCCCTGCCGTCTGAAAATGTGAATTTGTCGTAAACCTCAACGGCTTTGGAAAATTCCCCGTCAACGGCTACAATTCGGTTATTTCCTGTATCTGTTATGTAGAAATTGCCGTCAAAGGCACAGAAAATATCCGAGGGCATATTAAACTCGCCCACCTCTAAATCATACCCCGATACGGCACGTTCAGCGGTATAGCCTGCCTGTGAGGGTATGGGTTCGCCCCAGCGGTCATAGTTATACACGTCATAAGGCTCTTTTGCAGATGCGGAAATCGCCGTATATCCGCATAAAATCACAGATAAAGCCGCTGTGACAGCTTTTTTGAAAAATTTCTTCATAGCTGCCACCTCAATCCTTAATACCCGAATGTGCCATAGTTTCGATAACCTGACGCTGTGCAAGCACGAACACGATAACAGGGGGAATAAGCATAAATACTGCCGCCGCCATAGCAACACCTGCTCTTGCAAGTCCCGATGATGCCGCCTGTGTCACAACGGTTGGCAGGGTTTTGTACTGCTCCTGAAAAATAACAGAGCCGCCCTGAATATTCCACGCACCCTGAAATGCAAAAATAATCAGCGTCATAAGGGCAGGTTTCTGATTTGGCATAACAATTTGCCAGCATATGCGGAAAAGTCCTGCACCGTCCACCTTTGCCGCTTCAATCATAGAATCGGGAATTTGCGAAATTGACTGACGCATAAGGAAAAGTCCCATAGGTGATGCCACGGCAGGGAAAATAAGTGCAAGAGGGGTATCAATTATGCCCATTTCCGACATAACCATATACTGCATAATATATATAACATTGCTCTGATACAGCAGGGCAACGACAATAACGCTGTTTATGAGTTTACTTCCGGGGAATTTGCACTTTGCAAGGACAAATGCCGCCATTGATGCAAAAAAGCTCTGCAATACCGTTACGGTAACAGTTACAAAAAGAGAGTTGAATACATATCGTGAAAAAGGCACACGATTGCTTTTCAGCACATCAAACATATCCCTGAAATTGTCAAGAGTCGGGCGGAGGGTATAAAGCTTTGGCGGAAATACAAAAAGCTCCTCCACAGGTTTAAGGGACATAACCACAGTAAGATATATAGGCAAAAGCATAAAAAGTCCTGTGATAAAGAGCAGCACGAATACAGCTACAGTTCCGCCGTATTTTCGACCTGCCTGACGGCTTGTGCCTTTTAATTTATCCGTATTTTTCATACTTTCACCAACTTTCATAAATTTGAGCCTTTAGCTTTTAGCTTTTAGCTATCAGCGGGCGGATAATATCCGCCCCTGCAAATTAATTCGTAAACTATTAATCATCGTTGTTTCCAAGCACCTTGCTTATCACCTTATTGCAGATAAACATTGCAAGGAAAAGAATCATACAAATTGCCGATGCATAGCCCATTTCAAAGCGTACCCAGCCATAGTCGTAAGCGTGAGTCATAATTGTATGTGCCTTGTAGTCGGTACTGGGGAATCCCACAAGATTCTGTGCCGCCGTACCTGCTGTAAATGAGCCTACAATCTGCATAACTGCCGCAAAAAGCAGCTGCGGCTTCATAGAGGGAATGACAATATATATAAGCTCCTGCCATTTCGTGCGTATTCCCTCAATTGCTCCTGCCTCGTACAGGCTTTTGTCGATATTCTGAAATCCTGCACGGAGGGCAAGAAATCCAGCACCAAGGGAAATCCACAGCTGAACTATAATGCACACACCGAGGACATACCTTGAATCCGTAAGCCATTGCACAGGGGCATTGAGAACTCCAAGATTTACAAGAAATGAGTTGAGATAGCCGTTTATATCGCCGCTGAAAATCAGCTGCCATACGGTGTAAACGCTTGCCATTGAGGGAATGTAGAAAATCAGCGTGAAGATAGTTTTCAGCTTCGGCGGCAGACTGTTGATAAGCCACGCAAGGAGAAAACACATCACATAGCTGACAGGGCCTGTAAACAGGGCGAAAATCAGCGTTACACGTATGGACTGAATGAACACCTTATCCGACAGGAATAGGGCGGTATAGTTGGAAAGTCCCACAAATTTTGGAGTTTGTGCAAGATTGAAATCCGTAAATCCCATAGGCAGGGACATTACAACGGGAATAACCGTGAATATGATAAAGAAAATCATAAACGAGGCAATCATGGCATAGCAGGCTTTATTCTGCTTTACGGCTTTCCATGTTGCCGCCCGTTTTTCCTTTTTTGTGCGTTTGCCGATTTCCTCGGCGGTCAGTTGTGCCATTTTGCCACCACCTTTTTAATTGTTTAAAAGCCGTTAGCTGTTAGCCTTTAGCCGTTAGCTTTTTGAAACGGCAGGTAAATTTCTGCTGTCGAGATATTTCATACCGAACTTGCAGGCGGATAATATCCGCCCCTACACTTTTTTTAATGCGTAATTGTTTAAAAGCCATTAGCTGTTAGCCTTTAGCCGTTAGCTTTTTTGAAACGGCAGGTAAATTTCTGCTGTCGAGATATTTCATACCGAACTTGCAGGCGGATAATATCCGCCCCTACACGAAACGACGTAAAATAGTCAATCCTCGTATTTTTCAAGATTTTTCCGCTTACGCTCGATTTCAGCGTTTATATCACGATTGTACCAAATCAGCGTATCACGAGGATTTTCGCCCTCGTTTACCGTTTCTCTGAATGCGTTCATTATATTTCTTGTAACCGCATAAGATGAGGGTATAACAGGAATTTCCATAAGTTCCCCCTGCTGTGCATAAAGTCGGCTGACTTCCTCCGTTGACCATGAAAGCTGTGAAAGTGCCTTGACATTTGCTGTGTCAAATCGCCCTAAAGTTCCCAGCAATCCCTCTGTACGTGCGGCATATTCAGCCTGTACCTCAGCTGATGTAAACCAACGGATAAACCGCCATGCACCGCCTTTATTTTCCGCACTATTGAATATTACCGCACCCGAACCGCCTGAATTTGCGGCATGGGAAATTGTGCCGTCCTCGCCCTCTGTGCCGGGAACAGGGAAAAATTCCCATAATCCCGATATTTCGGGAGCAGCGGCTTCAAGCTGATTTGCAAAGGTGTAATTCTGGATTACCATTGGATATTCGCCTGTGCGGAATCGTGTGAACGCATCATAGCTCTGTTCAAAGCTGTATTTCGTGTAGAAATCCGTCCACTCCTCAAAGGATTGCACCGCCTTTGTGGAATCAAGCAGGGATTTCGTTAAATCTTCCGAATAATAATGTCCGTTCTTTTGAAGTAAAAGCATTGCGAAAGTATGCCCCGATTCCGTTGCAGGCGATACATTGGCAGGGGGAAGAATAAGTCCTGCGTTCATATAATTCCTCTGCAATGCAGGGAGCATATCTATCAGTTCCGCCCACGTTTTCGGCGGAGAATTATAGCCAAGTTCCGAAAGAATATCAGTTCGGCAGAAAAGCATAGGGAAACTCTGACTTATAGGCAGACCGTATGTGCCGCCGTTGTATTCGTAATGCGTTAGGGCATTTTTCTGGAATTGTGCCGATATATTTTCAAAATCGGGGAAACGTGAAATATCCGTCAGCATATCACGGGCGGCAAGATTTACAGGGAATTCACCGCCGAGGAATAATGCCGCATCTAGTGATTTTCCTGCAAGTGAAGCCTCTACAATTCCCCCTGTTACGAGGTTTATGGAAATTGGAATGTCATACTGGGGTATGAAATCGCTTTCCGTCATTTCCTTTATAATCTGTGCCTGGTCACGTCCGAGGGCAACCCAAACTTCCACCGCTTCCTCATCTTTCACATCGGAAAGTGTGGTGTAATCCTCGAAGAACGAGCCGAAAAAGCTTTTTAAACCAAAGCTTACGGATTTTCCAAGCTTTTCATCGCAGTCGGAAAGAGCCGCATTTTTTCCTGCAAGCTCAATATAGTCAAGTTCAAGAGGCTGGTCACGATACTCACGCACCCAAGCGGTGAGAGAGCCGATATTACTCTTTATCTGCGACAGATAATCGGGAATTTTCAACGGCTTTTCCACGCATTTGTCAAGTATGGCGGCGGTAGTGTCAAGTATAGCCGCCTCTGAGCCTGTAGTACCCGAAAGGGACTCGATTTCTCCCTGTATTTCCTTTAATTCAGCGGAAATTCGGCTGAAATCCTCCACAAGTCCCTCTATTTTTTCGTGAACGTAATAGTCAGTGTATTTGTCGGGAGAAGTTCCCGTAATCATTATAATTTTTCTGTATCGGGAATTAAGCTCTTTTACGGAGCTTTCAAGGCGGCGGAGGGAATCTCCGATTTCCCCTGTTACGCACTCCATTGTAATAGTGTGGCTTTTTCCTCCCGAAAGGTAGATGTATATATCATCGCCCCTTTCAGTTTTGGGCGTTACGTTGTTCCAATGGGTATCGTAGAAAAATTCAACGCAGTCCAACTCCTTGCATGGCACTTCTCCGTCAATGTAAATTCGGCGGTTTGAGAAAAATCCACGCATCTGATTTTGTCTTGCCTTTATGCCAAGTCTGAACCAGCCGCCGTTGCCGATTTCCTCCTGTGAAATCTCCCATGTCAGCGTCTGTGCGGATTTTTTCCAGCTGTCCTTGCCGATTGTATTGCACAAAAGCTTTACAGGGTCAGAGGGCGAAGTAATATAGCTTGTGTTGTCCCATGAGGGCGAAAGTGAAGAATCCGACTTATACAGGGCATTTTCCCCTTCAATTCTGATAATCTGCGAATTTTCCGCAAAAGGAGCATTTACGGAATTTTTGTATTCCTCATAGTCGGGCAATTCTTCGGGATTACAGAATTTCAGATATTCCACCGCAAAGGCAGCGTGTTCCGAGGAAATATCAATTGTGTGAGTTCCCTTTGTAAGGCGGAATAAAAGCGGCTGGGACAAAAGACCGTCGGGGTCGCTTATAAAACATTTCTGCCACATTGAATGTTGGATTTGTGCCGGGCGGATTTCGTTTCCCCGTGAATCGGCTGTGATTTCCGTTTCATTCATCCACACTCTGCTGAGGGTAATTCTCGAAGCCGAATCAAAGGGCAGTTCCCCGTCAATTTCAAAAGAAAACTCGATTTTTCCGCTGTTTGATACAAGGGGTGCATAGCTCAATTCAAGGGCATAAAGTCCTGTTTCGGGAACATTTACGGCATAGGAAATATCCCCCTCGCCGCTTTCACAGATGAGGACATTTTCACGATTTTCGCCGTCTGCCACATAACTTCCCGTGGAAAAACTGCCGTTTTCAGCGGTGATGTAATCAGTTCCCGAAAGAGTAATTTCGCAGTCGGGGCGGATTTCCTCTGCATATGAGTCAAGATATTGGCTGTATGTGGGAATATTGCTGTCCACAGGAGCAAATGTATAATTTTCCTTATTGGCGGTGACGATATTCGCAGAAGCTGTGCTTTCCGCCATAAAAGCAGGCATTGAAGCCGCAAAAATGCACGAAAAAAAGGCAGCTGTTATTCTGCTTTGCTTTACTTTGAATTTCATCCCGTCACCTCCAAAAGTTCATAATAGTTCACCTTATATTATAACAAAAAAACGGTCATTTGTCAATTTTTTGTGCAACTTATCACATAGATTTCAAAATCAGAAGTTATTCGCCTGATTGACTTTTTTGTAAATTGTGATATAATTATATTAAGGGCATCTCTAAAAACCCCTTTTGAGAAAAAACAGCTATGCACGACATCTGCTGCGTCAACCTCCCTCGGAGTGCGGCAGCACGCCTTCGGAAGGTTTCCTTGCAGCTGCCGCACCTATCTGTTTTTTCTTTAATCAAA
>JAFSBM010000194.1 GCA_017437285.1 Ruminococcus sp.
CGTCAGGCTACGATTTCGCTATTGCTTCTTCTCTCCCACACCTCACGATGTGAAACTTGCAAGTCGCTCTAAAGTTCGTCGGTAACTACGCCTCGGTGGACTTTCACCACAGAGCTTTGATATGCCCGTCATACAAATAAATGCACCCTAACTTTGTATCAAAATTAGGGTGCTGATATGTCTAAGAACGGTAATTTTGATACAAATGCGACTTGTTGATTACCGTTTTATATTGGTGGAGTGCGTTTTATTTTGGTTTTAGCGTTTTCTGTTGAGGTGAATTTTTAGAATTGATTTCTTATAAATAGTTGAGTCGGCTTATAGTAGAAGACTCAATCTTGACTACAATCGGATACAAAATCAGACAAGTCAATTCGAACAGTTTCTGTCTGTACTGTATTACCAAACATATCGGTAATTACGCAAAAAATTTCTCTGCCTGCACGTGCTTCTGTCATTTTATCAAATCCGTATTTATTCTTTTTGAAACTTTCTGTTACAATAAATTCGGTCATATTACTATTTTTATAATACCATTCGTAAGTCAATCCGTGACCTTTTGCTGCTATCGATAACTCAACCTTTTCACCTAATTTAGCTGCTGTATTTACTAAATCTTCTGTTATCTCCACAGGTAAGCCGATTGTTACAATTTCTGTCTGAATTGTAACTCCATATTTATCTGTGATTTCACAGTATACTTGTCTGCCGTCTCGTGCTTCATTCATTTCTGCAGAGTATGTAGTCATATTATCAAATGTTTTTGTGTAATAGAACTTTGACTCATTCTTATTCTTGTAATACCACTTGTATGTAAGATCATCACCCTTTGCAGTCACTCTTACTTTTGCTTCACTTCCATATTCTGCTGATGTGTTAACAGGCTGTTCAATTATCTCAACAGGTAAACCTATTGTTACAGTTTCTGTCTGCACTGAATTGCCAAATATATCTGTAATTACACAGTATACTTCTCTGCCTGCACGTGCTTCTGTCATTCTATCAAATCCGTATTTATTCTTTTTGAAACTTTCTGTTACAATAAACTCGGTCATATTACTATTCTTATAATACCATTCGTAAGTCAATCCGTGACCTTTTGCTGCTATCGATAACTCAACCTTTTCACCTAATTTAGCTGCTGTATTTACTAAATCTTCTGTTATCTCCACAGGTAAGCCAATTGTAACTATTTCTGTCTGGATTTTAACACCATACTTATCTTTGATTTCACAATAAATCTGTCTGCCGTCACGTGCTTCGTTCATTTCTGCAGAATATGTTGTTTTATTATCAAATGTGTTGGTATAGGTAAACTTTGAATCGTTCTTGTTTTTGTAATACCACTTGTATGTAAGATCATCACCCTTTGCAGTTACTGTTACTTTTGCTTCACTTCCGTATTCTGCTGATGTATTTATAGGCTGATTTGTAATTGTCAAAGGATTGCCCATGTAAAGTGTGATTACTTCTGATTGTTCGGATTTTCCATATTTATCTGTTACTATACAGTAAATCTGTCTGCCATTTCGTGTTTCGTTCATTTTTACAGAATAATCTGGATCGTTATCAAATGTGTTGGTATAATAAAACTTTGAATCACCCTTATTCTTATAATACCACTTATAAGTAAGATCGTCACCTACTGCATTAATAGTTGCTTTTGCTTCTTTTCCAGAAGGTGCAACAATTATTTCAGGCTGTTCTATTATTTTTACAGGATTACCCATGTAAAGAGTAACTGTTTCTGACTGCACAGAATTACCGTATTTATCAAAAATTACACAGTAAATCTGTCTGCCGTCACGTGCTTCGTTCATTGGTAATGAATATGATGTCCCCTTATATGTACTTGTATAAGAGAACGCAGATGCTCCCTTATTCTTGAAATACCACTTATATGTAAGATCTTCGCCCTTTGCTTCAACAGTTACATTCGCATACTTACCAGCAGGAGCTACTCCATTAGTTGGCTGTTTTGTAATTTCAAGAAGTTCAATACCATGCCATGTGATATTTCCGCCATAGTTCTGCTTGATATCATCTGTCCATGTCTTGTTTTCCTTATGGTAATACCCTGTAGTATTTACCTTTGTAAATGCATTTGAACTGATTGAAGGAGCATCACCATTAAATACGATTCGCTGGAGTCCTGTGCATCTATTAAATGCACTTTCACCAATACTTGTAATGGTATCAGGAATTATAATTTCTGTTAAACTTTCAAATCCGTCGAATGCATGACTTGGAATTCTTGTTCCGCCTGTAATTGTTATCTTCTTAAGACTGTTTGGTATAGAATATTCTCTATTACCACCCTGAGTTATGTAATAATAAAATAATCTTGTTTTAATATTCTGACTACTATCAGCTTTATTTGTATCTTCAAGTGTTGTTCCTGCATATGGCAATGTTATTTCTTTAAGTGATGTACTTGAAGAAAATATACTTTCTCCTATGCTGCCCACTCCGTCTCTGATTACTGCACTCTTAAGTGATGTACAATTAGCAAATGCATAATTTCCTATTGCTTTTACTGTTCCCGGTACTTCTATGCTTGTGAGACCTGCACATCCATCGAATGCATTTGCACCAACAGCTGTAAGCTTTGATGGCAGTACGTGACTTTTTAATTTCAATGCACTGCAGTTCTTAAATGCACTTTCTCCTATACTTATGAGATTATCTGTGAAATTAATATTTTCTAATACTGTGCATCCACTGAACGCACTATCACCAATACTTGTAATAGTATCAGGAAGTACAATTTCTGTTACTCCCTTAAATCCGTCAAACGCATGGCTTGGAATTCTTGTTCCGCCTGTAATTGTGATTTTCTTAAGACTATATGGAACATAATCAGCATGAAATCCACTGGACTCATAATTACCATAATAATTTAATTTATATGTTTTATCGTTGCCAGCTTCGTCAAACAATCTTGAAACAACGGCAAATTTACTATCTACTTTATTCGCATTTTCAAGAGAATCACCGACATATGGCAATGTTATTTCTTCAATGGCTGTACACAAGTCTAATATGTATTTTCCAATACTTCCTACTCCGTCTTTGATTACTGCACTCTTAAGCGAAGTGCATTTTCTAAATGCATAACTTCCTATAGTTTTTACTGTTCCAGGTACTTCTATGCTTGTGAGTCCAACACATCCGTCAAATGCGTTATTACCGATATACATAAGTTGGGATGGAAGTATTAGATCACCAAATTGTATTGAACTACATCCGCTGAATGCACTACCACCGATACTTGTAAGATTATTTGTGAAATTTATATCTTCCAAAGCTGTACATCTATTAAATGCACTATCACCAATGCTTGTTATAGTATCAGGAAGTACAAATTCTGTTACTCCCTTAAATCCGTCAAATGCATGGCTTGGTATTCTTGTTCCGCCTGTGATTGTTATTTTCTTAAGACTGTATGGAACGTTAGTATGTATGAATCCACTAAGAATATAATTGCCATAATAATCTAGATCATATGTTTTACTGTTGCCTGTATTACCAAACAATATTTCAGAAACAGCGATTTTACTGCCTGTTTTATTTACACTTTCAAGAGAATCTCCTGCATATGGCAACGTTATTTCTTCAATAGCTGTACAGGCATCGAATATTTTTGTACCTAAGTTTTTAACAGTGTCTTTGATTACCACACTCTTAAGTGATGAGCAATCTGCAAAGGCATTATTACCAATCCTTGTTACAGTATCTGGAATATCAATTTCCGAAAGATTACTACACCCACTAAAAACACTATTACCTATGCTGTTAATTGTAAGTCCATTTTTTTCATCTTCATGTTCAAAAATTACTTTTGTTACTTTCTCAGGATAATCCAACGAAATCTTTTCAGCTGGTTCCAAAGAGTCCCCATTCATATCTCCGTAACCATAAATCCAATATTCTCCGTTATCATAAAGAATACTATTTACATGCTCTCCAAGTTTTAATGATTCTATTATTCTTCTATTTGTTTTGTCTAATGGTACCGCTGTTGCTATGGTTATTCCATTTTGAATAGGAGATGTAGTTGTAGCTGCTGTTGTAACAGGCTCACCTTTTTCTGTTTCAGAATTAACAACAGAGTAACTACCATCTTCTTTTTCTTTTACATTTATATATATTTTCTGTGCAACATCCTTTATTGATATTCTTCCACTCTTTAATGTTTTATCACCAATTTTTACAATATATTTATAACTATCTGAACCGCTGTTTTTTCCATAAAATCTTGCCTGACCCATTGAATCTGTAGTTGTATCAAGCCCATCTAATTCAACAGTCACACCTTTTATCGGTTTTGATGAAGGATCTCCATCGTAAATATTAAATTGCACCTTATATCCATAATTAGTACATTCGCCCCAACCAAATTCTTTTTGATTTGAATAATGAAGCTTCCCTAATGGAAACTCTAATTCAAAAAGCGATTCAGTTAAATCATATTTCACAAATGAAGCTGTAATACTTGCATCCACTACAAAACTAAAATTTCCTGAAAAACACCAATCACAGGCATGAATTCTGGCATTATCAGAATTTGTAATCCAAACATTTCCACTTGGTGATGCATTATAAATTATATCCATGTTTTGTTGCTCGAATTGACTTGTTATTGATAATTTAAAACCAAAAGATAGTGCAAACTGCACATACGCTATCTCCTCTGAAAATATGCACATAGTTGGATTTAATACAAATTTGAGTGAAATACTACCTTCTATTATAACATTATACGTAATAGGAATAGTCTCGCTAATATTATGGAATTTTTCTTCTTCTGATTCCACAGTTGAGTCATATGTAAATCCAAGTATAACTCCAAATGAAAAATTAACTTCAATTTTAGCGGAGAACTCTAGAATTACTTTAGGGGCTATAACAACAACGATACCTGGGATAGAAGTAGCGATTTTCATCTCACATAGTTTTATAGTAAGAGCGGAAAGTGCACCATCTATTACGTTATTTAAATTCTTATCCCCTAATTCCTTTGAAGCACCAATTTCTACACCAACATTAAATAACAATTTTAAAGAAAATTCAACTTGAACATTATCACCTTTTTTGTATAAAAAAATTCTAGTTGGAGCCTCTAGACTTCCTTTTATAGCTTTACTTATTCCTGACCCATCATATATTGCACCTATCGACGGATCGGCATCTTCTACAGATAATTCTTTTTTGTAATCAAAAGTTTCTTCATATTTTAATTTTTTATTATTTGTATATCCAAAGTTAAGTTTTTCACCTTGTGTAATTCTATGCAACGTTTCATTCTCATCTAAATCCGGAAAATAAACACCTTTATCAGCTACTGATGTATCAATAACAATTTCGTTTTCTTCTCCTGTTGATTCAAACTTAATGAAATCAAACATTTCATCAATATTATCTTCATTTCCTTCAATGACTAACTGATTGTTTTCATTGACTTCAACCTTATCTACAGATACTGCGATAATATCATTTTCGTTAGGCTGAATAAACAGGCTTTCACCTTCTTCAAGGTTTTTAAGCGTTTCATCAGCATTATCAAAAACAAATACACCGTTTTCATAATCCGCTGAAGAAAGTGTATTTGTTTCTTTTGTACTCTCTGCCTTTACTGTTTCTTCGCTGAGTACCAAGAAGTTTGTATCTTCACTCTCGTCGAAATTTACTACATATTCTTCGTTAAAGTCATGTATATCTGTTGCGATAATCTCCTGCATTTCCTTTGTATATGTGTTTTTGGTAAAAGGAGAACAAAGGGATTTTCCTTTTTTATTAACTAATTCAACTTTAACTATGTAATACTGCGGCAGCAATGAAATATCAATTTTCGCTGTTGTTATGATATTTTCTCCTTTTTCAACTTCCGCCTTGACTTCACACGCTTTTTTATTCGTTTCCTCTTCTAAAATTGTAACTAATACTGTACAATTCTGTGGCTGTGTAGATTTTACAACAACTTCTCCTGTTTGATTGTCAAATCCGAGATTGTTAATAGCATAACCATCGTTCACCTGCACATTAGATGCTGATGCACTTAATGTGTTTTGCGAGTTCATTGCATCGCTGATGTAATTACCCAACGAATTTGTAGTGCTGATTTTATAATCCATATCACTGTTAACAGGATTATCAGCTTGCGGTGCTACGGATTTAGGCTTTTGCCCTATCCCCTCTGATGTGAACATTGAACTGCATATTAGCAAGCTCAACGCGCCTGAAATTAATCTTTTAATCATTTTTTCCTCCTAATATATTTTTACATGCAGTTTAATTCGTTAAAATTTCTGCACGCATTTTATATTTTACCATATTACTACAATTATGTCAATAATTTTATGATTTTTGATCAGACCCTACGCATGAAAAAATCCCCTTTTTCAAGTTGTGAGTCTTGTAACCAGATTGTAACCATTTAAAGAGACATAACATAATCAAGGTGTTTAGCAGGGTCAAGTGAAATTATGAACATCTTCTTGCGTATAGATAGATTGGGTTTGTAAAAAGGTACATGTTTGAGCATAGAAAG
>JAFSBM010000195.1 GCA_017437285.1 Ruminococcus sp.
TAAAAATAAACGGCAGAAATTAATCCACCGCCCACATAGCTAACGGCTAAAGGCTAACAGCTAAAGGCTGTTAAAAAGTTTTTGCACATAAAAATAAACGGCAGAAATTAATCCACCGCCCACATAGCTAAAGGCTAAAGGCTAACAGCTAATGGCTGTTAAAAAGTTTTTGCACATAAAATAAACGGCAGAAATTAATCCACCGCCTTTATCAGCTAACGGCTAAAGGCTAACAGCTAACGGCTGTTAAAAAGTTTTTGCACATAAAAATAAACGGCAGAAATTAATCCACCGCCCACATAGCTAAAGGCTAACGGCTAACAGCTAAAGACTGTTAAAAAGTTTTATGCACATAAAAATAAACGGCAGAAATTAATCCACCGCCTTTATCAGCTAACGGCTAAAGGCTAATAGCTAACGGCTGTTAAAAAGGCTTTTAACAACCTTTTAACAAAAAACCACTTGACATATCATACTTCTGAATAGTATAATATAAGGTGTTCAAAAAATATTGACAGACAGCTTTAAACAAGCAGAAAAGCTGTTATATCAATTGAACTCAAGACATCATTGTAAAGGAGTATGAAAATGAATAACATCAGGAGAATTATAACAGGAATTGCGGCATTATCCCTTATAACATCTGCAATATTTTCCTGCGACACCAAGGAAAAAGAAATCAGCGAAAGTTCATCTGAAACTGAAATTATCCCCACAGAGCCGCCTACGGAATCCCCTATGGAAAAAGCTAAAAACTGCACTATCACGTGGCTGGCGGATTTCAGCCTTGACAGTCAGGACGGCAGCGAAAGTCCTGCGGCTGTGAAGCTTTTCCGTGATTTGTACGGCGGTGAAATAAAATTTGTCTATACATCGGAAAGAGATAAATATGAAACCCTTGTATACTTCCAGAACTGCGGTGAACCTGTGGATATGTTCCCATATGATGAGGAAATCGTGCCGCTGGGAGTTACTCGTGAAATGTTTGACCCACTGGATTCCTACTACGATATTTTAGGAATGGACGAGGGTTTATGGGACGATATGAAAGTGATTGTTGACAAGCTTCAGTATGACGGTGTTCACTATGTCCTCCCCTATAACGTATCAGACCCACAGCTGATTATGTACAGCCGAAAGCTTTTTGAAAAAGAAAAGCTTGATGACCCCTATGAGCTTTATCAGAAAGGGGAATGGGACTGGGACGCAATGGTTGAAATGATGAGTGCCTTTGTGTCAAATCCCGATGCGAAATCCAAACGCTACGGCATAGCAGGCGATTTCGGAAAAGCTCTGCTGACTTCATCGGGCAGCACTGTTGTGAACTACGAAAACGGCAAATTTTCAAATAATATCAAGGATAAAAATATAGCCTCTGCGGAAAAGCTTATGAAGAAAATCGTTGACGAAAAGCTTTACAATACAGGCTGGTATGAGTATTATCCCAATGACAATTCAACTCTGTTTTATGCTATGGGTGATTGGGCGTTGGGTATGACAAATGCGAAAAATGCCAAAAAGGATATTATGGTTGTGCCGTTTCCGAAAAATCCCGATGCCGATGAGCATTATATAAGCTGTGACTATGATGCGAGAATGTTGGTAAGGTGGGCGGAAAATCCCGAAGCTGTTGCGGCATATATCAGATGTGAGCGGCTTGTTGCCCTTGAAGAAAAATATAAGGAGCTTGAAAAAGCGGCTCTCAGCGTTGAGGAAAAGGACGCATACGACAAGTGGAAGCCATTTGTAAGAACTGAGCAGTATGACGCTATACAGAGCTATCTTGACCATGCAAAGGCTAACCCCTATTTTGATTTTGCCTATGGTATGGGTGAAAAAATGTACGGTGACGGCGATTTCACCTACGAGTCAAGAGGCGTTATGAACAATATTACGGAGTCGTTCCTCAGAGGCGAAAATGCCGCTGAAAAATGGGAAAAAATCCGTGATGATATGTCGGGAAAAATCGACGAGGAAATAAAACAATTTAATGAGCAGTAACGAAAGGAATTTGCTATGTGGTTGATATTTTTTACAGCGTTGATTTTATTTGCCCTATGCTCCGTAATTTATATCAGCCATTTCAGCCGTAAGCTTACGGGGAACAAAAAGCTGTTCTGTCACGGAATGACGGCGGTGCTGGTGCTTACGGGCATTGCTGATTTGCTGATGAATTTCGGTGAATTCAAGGGAGCGTTTGCGGCAATCGGATTTTGTTCGGCTATTGAATTTATCCTCTACGCATACCTGACGGAGCGAAAATCCCCTGTTACAGCCTTTTTTGGAAAGGCTGTCCTTGCGGCGGCACTTTTAGAACTGGTATTTTTTCAGTTTCCCTCATACCGCCTGTTAGGCGGTGATTATGAGCATACCGTTTTGAATATTTCACAGGGGGAACTTGAAAACTGCACCTTTGAAAATGGCGGAATTCCCGTAGGAAAGGACGAAATCAGCATTTCCTATCACGGACTTGACAAAAAAATCGGTACGGTTTGGGTAAATGCGGAATTCCCCGAAAATGAAACGGGGCAAATCAACTTTTTTGTGGATATGACGGAGGAAACAGGCTACTATTACCGCCTTAAAGCCGTAGATTCCGCAATTGTTTCAAACAGCGTGCAGTCGCAGTTTGCAATGGTTCAGCTTGCAGGAAAATCTACCGACGCACGTTTCAGATTTTCAGCTTTCGGAGAAAATCACAGCTGTGTAATCAAGGAAATTGAGCTGAACAAGCCAATTCCCTTTGATGTTATGCCTTTGAGAATGGCTGTAATTGCCCTTTTTTCCGCATTTATCTATGCCTGCATAAAATCAGCGGTGATGAATGGGGAATACGAAAAAAATCAGAAATTCTGCCACTATGCCGCAAATGCCGTAACTCTGATCGGAGTATGCGTTGTGGTAATGTTTGTGTGCAGTCAGATTCCAAATGGTGACTTTTTCGGCAGATTTAAGCTTACAGAGGGAAATCAGATAACGGAGGAGCTGGTGCTTGCCTTTGAACATGGGCAGTTCAGCCTTCTTGAAAAACCCTCAGATGCACTTCTTGCAATGGACAACCCCTATGACCACGGCTCACGTTTTTACGGCGAAATCGACTGTCTGTGGGACCATGCGCTTTATGAGGGGAAATATTATTCCTACTACGGCATTGCACCGCTTCTGCTGTTCATACCCTATCACCTTATAACAGGCTATTTCTTCCCCGAAGATATAGCGGTAATGATTTTTTCATCTCTCGGACTGCTGTTTCTCTCAATGACATACTCGTTCATTGTGAAAAAATGGTTCGGGAAAATCTCGGTAGGTGTCTATTTATCGGGACTTGTAATGCTCCTTGCAGGCTGTGGAATATGGTGCTGTGCAGGCAGACCAATGTTCTACGAAATGGCGGTATCAGCAGGATTTATGTGCCTTGCCGCAGCGGTTTATCTCATTTTCACATCGGGAATTACAGGCGGCGGAAAAACAAATCTGCCAAGAATTTTCCTGTCATCGCTGTTAATGGGATTGTCGGTAATGTGCCGCCCTACCCTTGCAGTTTATGCAGTATGCGGATTTGTATTTTTTATCATAAACGCTAAAAAGCATGGGAAAGGCGGTATGCTGAAATATATCTGCTGTGCATTTCTGCCTGTTTGCTGTCTTGGTGCATTTCAGATGTACTATAACTATGCCCGATTTGACTCGGTTTTTGAGTTCGGCATAAAATATTCTCTTACTATAAATGACTTTACACATACGGAATTTCACCTCCACAATATGCTTGTGGGAGTGTACAATTTCCTCCTTGCACCGCCTGCATTTATCCCCGATTATCCCTTTGTATCCGCACCTTTTTCATTCATTGGACTGAACGGCTACTACTTCAAGGACGAGGGAACGATTTCGGGACTTATTTTCCTTGTACCGCCGATTTTCGGCTATCTTTCGGGCAGAAAGGCTCTGAAACTTATCCCCGACAGGAAAAATAGAATTTTATCGGCTTTGGCGGTGGGAACTATGGGAATTATTATGCCCCTTGTCATTGTCTGTGCCGCATGGGAAAGCGGTTATTCTGCACGATATATGGCGGATTTCTCGTGGCAGGCAATAATGGGTGCATATGCTGTGCTTTTCCTGCAATATATAAAATCCGAAAATGCAGAGAAAAAGCGTGTATTCACCGCTGCTATGGGCATTTGTGCCGTGTATACCCTCATAGTTGTAAGCATTGAAAGCTTTGTATTTGCTTTTCCGATGATAAGTTTCCCCGAATTTGCGGATATGCTAAACAGATTTGCAGCGTTTTATAAGTGAGGTGCAATATGTCAAAATATGAAATCTATAAACATCTCTTCAGAACGACTTCCATTGACGAATTTACCAGTTTTTCCACGTTCAACTACTTCAACCGCCACTATTCACTTCTGAATAGTGCGTTGATACTTCTGCAACGCCCCGGAGCAACAATTGTGCGTTCGGAAACGTCGTGGAATAAACGGGGACGCTTTGTCAAACTGGAAAGTTCTCCTATTATAATTCTCCAGCCTGGCGGACCTGTTGCCCCTGTTTATGATTATTCCGATACATACGGACAGGAGTCCTTTGAAGAAGTTACCCATGAAAAACTTAAACAGGAATATCTCAGTACAGACAGAACTATATTTGAAGAATACAGCTACAAGCATTTCGTTTCCTGTGCGGAACAGCACGGAATACTCTGCAACGAGAAAGCCTTCGGTGACAGACTTAAAGGGCTTACCCAGATACTTGAAGTCAAGCAGTATATTGTTCCTGAAAACAATAAAAAGGAAGCTGAATGTATTGAAGCAAATCACAAGATAACGATAAATTCCAACAGTTCCTATCATGAGAAATGTCTGACTTTTTTTCACGAACTGGCACATTTATATTGCGGTCATTTGAGTGGAGCGAGGACAAAGTGGAATATGCTTCCTGAATATGCAGAGGGGCTTGACCACAATATCAAGGAATATGAAGCGGAACTTACCTGTCGTATAATTTGCGATAAATTCGGTTTTTTCTATGACAATTGGGACTATCTGAAACAGCATCTGGTTGACGGAAAACCTCCTGAAATCCGAATGCAGGCGGTATTCGGTGCGGCGGATAAAATAACAAGGATTCTGAAATTGGACAAGTATTGAGGGTAGAGTTAAATATTTGCGTGAATTGTAAAAAATCCACAAAAAATATAGTTAAAATTTGTCAATATGTAAAATTTTCTGAAAGTACGTGACAATTCAAATTCAATATGGTATAATATATAACAGGTATGAAATGTGCGGCAAATCCGCAGAGAAATATAAAAGAAATATACAAAGAAGGAAGGAAATCACCGTGGACAACAACACAGGAAACAGACCGAGAAAAAGAGTAACAAAAAAGATGCTCAGACAAAGACAGCTGGGTGCGCTTGCAGTAATTGCGTTTTTAGTGCTGTTTTTCGTAGTCCTTGGCTTTAAAGCCTGCTCAAAAAGCGGCGACGAAAAGAAGGGCAGTAAACCTCAGGATACTACAACTACAACAACTTTTGTAACTACTACCGTACCTACAACTACAGTTACAACAACTACAACTCATCCTCTTGCTTCACAGGTTGTTCTGTCAAAGCGTGAGATGTTCATTACTGTAGGCGGTTCTGATATTTCATATATTACAGGCTATCCCGCGGGTTCAGCAGAGGTTAACGAGGTGTGGAAGTCAATGGACGAGTCAATTGCAAAGGTTGACAGCCTTGGTCACGTAACAGGTGTTGCACAGGGCGAAACTTTCGTTATCCTCAGCTTTGACAACAATCCCGGACTTGAAGTTGAAATCAAGGTGCACGTTGCCGATGTTGCAGGTGCAACAACTACTGCAAGGGAAACAATTACAATTACAGAAGTAACAGCCGCAGGCGGAGTTGTATCATCATTTACAACAACTCCAACTCCCGTAGCTGCATTACAGAGCTGAAATTAATTAAGAATTAAGAATTAAGAATTATGGACGGTGGTCTTAATGATTGCCGTCCGTTTTGTTTTGTAGCCATTAGCCATTAGCCATTAGCCTTTAGCCATTAGCCTTTAGCCGTTAGCCGTTAACTGATAAAGGCGGTGGATTACTTTCTGCCGTTTATTTTTATGTGCAAAAAACACGGGCGGATAATATCCGCCCCTACACAGAATTAAATCATCATCGCACAAAAATGGACAGCAGAAATAATTCCACCGTCTACTTTCTAACATCTAACATCTAACCTCTAAACAGCTAATGGCTAAAGGCTGACAGCTTTTAATTTAAAAAGAAAAAAGGCTGCCCGAAAGCAGCCTTCATTATGCGTAAATTACTGAGCGTTAGGAGCACCAACAGGGCAAGTACCTGCACAAGCACCGCAATCAACACAAGTATCAGCGTCGATAACGTACTTTCCATCGCTCTCGGAAATAGCGCTTACAGGGCACTCTGCCTCACAAGCACCGCAGCCTACGCACTCATCAGAAATTACATATGCCATAGTCTATATACCTCCATGTTAATATTATTGATGTGCCAACTAACTCTTGAATTTTTCTGCTTGCCTAAAAGCCAAAACTTGTCGTCAGAAAAGCTTGCAATACACAAAGTATTACTGCACTTTTCTTCCTGAACTTTTGACTTTTTCTGCGTATAAAATATTCACAAGTTATCTGTCCCATCAATAGGATATAATCCTCTTATACTATTTTAACATATTAAAATTAAAATTGCAAGCATTTTTGAAAAAAATACACCCCGTTTTGTTAGTATCGGCTTATTCGTTGAAAAAATCTGAATTACCTTGACAATATGCTGCCGCTGTGATATAATATGTATAGAAAAAAGGCACATAAGATGTGCTGAAATCGGAGGAAAAACATGAAAAAATATAGAATTTTACCCCTTATGCTTTCAGCTGTTATAGCTGCGGTTTCATTTGCAGGCTGCTCAAACGGAAAGGAATCCTCATCATCTGATAACGGCCCTAAAAAGCAGGAGGGACTTGCTCAGACTGAAATTATGGCAGGAATACAGGAAGAAAAAGAGAGTAATGAAACTGTTTTCAAGCTCAACAGAGTTATTGATTCAGGTAAAACTGACGAGGACGGAAACAGATTTATCTACCTTGATGTTACTATCACAAACAATACAGAGAAAGAATATGAGCTTAACATCATCAATAATTTCTACATTCTCTATCCCGACGGTGAGGAAACTCACTTTGATGTAAGAACTCAGCTTTACGGTCAGAATAATATTGATAATTATATCCCCAACCCGTTCAAGCTTACAGCAAATGGCGAATTGTCGGGAATTGTGGGCGGATTTATCATTCCTCCCGATAAAAACGACTTCACAGTTTGTTTCTTCCCCACACAGGATGTTGATACAAATAAAGAGAGCGTTATCAAGGTTGAAGTAAAGGCTGGCAATATTATCAAAACAGCACAGTAATGACATGAATTTTAGAGATATTGATGGCGGATTGATATCCGCCCTTATGTATATTTTGGAGGTGACGTTTTATGAATTTGCAAAGGGAAAAATTGAAAATTTTCAACCGTGATTCCTTGAAATTCACAGCAATTATAATTATGTTCTGGGGACATTTGTTAGCATGGCTTACCCTTATGCGTGGGGGAAAACTGGAAAATATGCCTTTGTGGCAAAACCTCATAAGCAATTTTGCCCTTATATGTCCGCCTGTTATGTTCTTTTCTGTTGCAGACGGCTATAAATATACCCGTGACAGGAAAAAATATGCTTTGCGGCTATTAATTTTTGCCTGTATTTCACAAATTCCCGATTGGCTTGTAATGCAGCCTGTCTATGGCTGGTGGACTTCAAATGTTATATTTACGCTGTTTTTTGGATTGCTGTCAATAGTCGCGTGGGAAAGCGATAAAAAGAAATGGCAGAAAATACTGCTGATAATCCTCTGCCATGCCGCAACTGTGCTTATAATGTCAGATTGGCTTATATTCGGCGTGTTGTTTATTCTATTTATACATATTTTCCGTGAACGTCCGAAAGCACGATTGATTTCTTATACCGTCATAGCGGCAATATGGCAGATTATCGCTGTAATTTCAAGCGGCATTACCGATGTAAAGGTATGGACGGATTCTCTTTTGCGGTTTGCAGTTGTTATGCTGGCATATTTCTGCGTTACTGTGCTGTGCAGCGGCAAAAAAGGAAAGCATCCCGTGTTTTCAAAATGGTTCTTCTATATCTTCTATCCCCTGCACTATCTCATTATTTTTGCGGTGTTCAAATTTATTCCTCAATAATAAGAGTATCTCAGAAAAATTTTCCTTAAAGGTATTGATTTTTTCGAAATAGTGTGATATAATAGAAATAACATAGTAAGCTAAAGACCGGAAACCTCCGGTCTTTCGTTTTGAAAGGAGATAAAAGATACAAATGAAGCTGAAAAAATTCGGTGCAACAGAACAAAGGATATACGACCTTGTTAAGCCGATAACCGATGATTTAGGCTATTACCTCTGGGACGTATGCTACGTCAAGGAGGGTGCAAGCTGGTATCTGAGGATTTTTATTGACTGCGACGAGGGTATAACCATTGAGGACTGCGAAGCTGTCACAGAGCCTGTGAATAAGCTTCTTGACGAGGTTGACCCAATCAAGGAAAGCTATATGCTGGAAATCGGCTCAGCAGGCCTTGAAAGAGAGCTTGTCAAAGAGGACCATTTTGAAGTGTGCGAGGGTGATAAAATCCGCATCCGCTTTATAAGAGCAGTTGACGGTGAAAAGGAAATCTGCACATACCTCAAAGAGGCTGACAAAACAGATATTACCGTTGAGTTGGAGGACGGCACAGAGGCGAAATATCCCTTTGCTGATATTGCCTTTGTAAAACTTTGGTTTGATTTTGACTGACTTTCATCTTGAATATCCGCTTTTGTGGATTCTATGATGAATAAAAATATATATTATATTGGAGGAAATTGTTATGGATAACTTTTTCGACGCATTGAAAATGCTTGGAGAAGAAAACAGCGTTGAAACCGAACTTCTTATTGAGAAAGTAAAATCGGCAATGCTTAAAGCGGCTAAAAGAGCATATCCTCATAGTGAGGACAGAATAAGAGTGGAAATTGACCCCTCTCAGAAGAAATTTGCTATGTACATCGTTCAGGAAATCATCGAAGATGAGCCAATTGACGAGAACGAAATCAATATTGCAACTGCAAAGTTAATTGACCCCAATGCTTATATCGGCGGAACAATTCTCAAGGAGATTGATATTTCAAGCCTTGGAAGAATGGCTGCCCTCTCTGCAAAGCAGTCAATCAAGGGCGATTTAAGAGAAATCAACCGTGAGCAGGTGCTTGAAAAGTTCCAGCAGAAAGAACATGACTGCATTACAGGTAAGGTTTCACAGATTGAGCAGGGCAGAGGAACTGTTACTATCGTGTACGAGGGTTCAGAACTTTATCTGTTCAGAAATGAGCAGATTCCCGGTGAAGTTCTTACAGAGGGTAAGGATGTAAAGGTTTACATCACAGGTATCCTCAACAAGACAAAAAAGCCTATTGTAAAGATTTCCAGAACTGCTAAGGAACTTGTAAAAAGACTCTTTGAAACAGAAGTTCCCGAAATTTATGACGGAACTGTTGAAATTAAGTCCATTTCCCGTGAGGCAGGTTCAAGAACTAAAATGGCTGTATGGTCAAATGACGCTGATGTTGACGCAATCGGTGCTTGTATCGGTCCTAAGCGTTCAAGAATTACAGCTGTTGTAAATGAACTTAACGGCGAAAAAATCGACATTATCCCATGGAGCGAAAACCCGGGCGAATTCATTGCAAGAGCCCTTGCTCCTGCTGAGGTTATAAAGGCTGTTATAACTTCCCTTGAAGAAAAGACCTGCACAGTTGTTGTTCCTAACAATCAGCTTTCACTTGCAATCGGCAACAAGGGACAGAATGCAAAGCTTGCAGCTAAGCTTACAGGCTTTAAGATTGATATTAAGCCGCAGACAAATCCTCTCACAGGCGAGCCTGCTGAGGAACTTGCTGAGGATTATCCCGATGCACTTCTTGCAAAGGCTGATGAAGCTGTAGAAGAAGCAGCTGAGGCAGCAGAAGAAGTTGAGGCAGCAGCAGAAACAGAAGCTGTTGAGGCAGTTGTTGAAGAAGCTGTTGAGGCTGTAGAAGAAACAGTTGAAGCAGCAGAGGAAACAGAGGCTGTTGAGGAATAATTTATGAAATCTCAGAAAATCCCGATGAGAATGTGCCTTGGATGTAACGAAATGAAGCCGAAAAGAGAGCTTATGCGTGTTGTGAAATCCCCCGAGGGCGAAATAAGCCTTGATTTTACGGGAAAGAAAAACGGCAGAGGTGCATATCTTTGCAAAGAGGCTGAATGTTTTGATAAAGCACGTAAGGCACGGAGATTTGAAAAATCCCTCTCATGCAGAATAGATGAAAGTGTATATGAGGTGATGGCAGATGAACTCAGGAAAGAAACAGAAAACAGCTGACCTGCTTACAATGTGCATTAAGGCGGGCAGAGTGGTTAAAGGTTTTGACAGCTCCAAGGAGGCTGTAGAGGGCGGCAAGGCATTTGCAGTTCTTACAGCAGCTGACGCTTCGGAGAAAACTGTCAAGGAAGTGCGTTTTGTCTGTGGAAAGTATGACATTCCCGTAATTGTCACAGAACTGGAAAAAGCTGAAATCGGCAGGCTCTGCGGCAAGGAAACAGCTGTTATGGCAATTTGCGATAAGGGCTTTGCAGGGGGATTTCAGAAAATCGCCGATACACCACAAAGTAAATGACATATAACAACCGATTGTTGTGACAGCCGTGAGTACGGCTATTAAGGAGGTTATTTCGCCTATGGCAAAAAAGATAAAATTAAGCGACGCTGCAAAGGATATTAACATTTCTTCAAAGGAACTTGTTGAATTCTTTGCTTCAAAGGGTGACACAAAGAAAAAACCTTCATCTTCACTCAGTGAGGAGGAGATGAATTTAGTTTTGGAGCATCACACAAAGAAATACGAGGTTGAAAACTTCAACGAGTATTTCAATACAAAGAATACTCCAAAGCCTGAAAAGACAGAGGAAGTCAAGGAAACTCCCAAGGCTGAGAAGAAAAAGGACGCAAAGCCCAAGGCTGAAAAGAAAACAGAAGAAAAGCCAAAGGCTGAGAAGAAAGCAGAAGTCAAGGACGCTCCTAAGGCTGAGAAGAAAGCGGAAGTCAAGGACGCTCCTAAGACTGAAAAGAAAAAGGATACAAAGCCAAAGGCTGAACCCGTAAAGGCAGAGGAAAAGCCAAAGGCTGAGGATAAACCAAAGGAAGCTAAACCAGCCGAGGCAAAGGCTGAAAGCAAGCAGGTTCAGGAGGTCAGAACAGAGGCTGCTGAAAAACAGGAAGTTAAAACTGAAAATAAACCCGTTCAGGAGGAGAAAAAACCTGTGGATGAGTTAAAGAAGGAAAATGGAAAGACAGCGGAAAAGAAATCCGATAATAAGTCTTCCGATAAGAAAAAGAAAAAGGAGCAGGCTAAGGCTCGTGAAAGAGGCGAGGCTACAAAGCTCAACACAAGCTTTTCATCTGAAACAGCGTCAACAGCTACACAGCGTCGTACAGTTGATACAAGAGGCAGCTATGTAGACCTTGACAAGTACAATGAAAAGTATGACCAGATGGCTTCAGGAAATAGAAAGCACAGCAATGACAACTATTCTTCCAAAAAGCAGAAAATCAACCAGAAGTCCGCTCAGAGAAACCGCCAGCAGTTCTCAAAGAAGGAGTCAGAGGCTGAAAAGCTGAAAAGACTTGAACTTGAACGTGCAAGAAAGCAGCAGTTAAAGGTACTTATCCCCGATGTTATTACTGTTGGTGAACTTGCTGTTCGTCTTAAAGCTACTGCTACAGACGTTATCAAGAAGCTTATGGGACTTGGCGTTATGGCGTCTATCAATCAGGAAATCGACTTTGATACAGCGTCACTTATTGCTGAGGAAATGGGTGCAAAGGTTGAAAAGGAAGTTATCGTTACAATTGAGGAGCGTCTTATTGACGACAGCGATGATGACGATACAAACCTCGAACCACGCTGTCCTGTAGTTGTTGTTATGGGACACGTTGACCACGGTAAGACTTCAATTCTTGACCGTATCAGAAATGCTCACGTTGCTGACGGCGAGGCAGGCGGTATCACACAGCATATCGGTGCTTATCAGGTTAAGGTAAACGGACAGAAGATTACTTTCCTTGATACTCCGGGACACGAAGCATTTACTTCAATGCGTGCAAGAGGTGCTAATATCACAGATATTGCTATTCTTGTTGTTGCCGCTGATGACGGTATTATGCCGCAGACAGTTGAGTCTATCAACCACGCTAAATCAGCAGGATTGCAGATTATCGTTGCTATCAATAAAATGGATAAAGAGGGAGCAAATCCCGACCGTATCAAGGAAGAACTTACAAAGTATGAACTCGTATGCGAGGACTGGGGCGGCGATGTTATCTGCGTTCCCGTTTCAGCTAAGACAGGCGAGGGCTTTGATGAACTTCTTGAAAATGTTCTTCTCGTTGCAGAAGTACAGGATTTAAAGGCTAATCCCGACAGACTTGCAAAGGGTACAGTTATCGAGGCACGTCTTGATAAGGGCAGAGGTCCTATTGCTACTCTCCTTGTACAGAATGGTACACTTAAACAGGGCGATGTTCTCATTGCAGGTACATCTGTAGGCCGTGTCCGTGTTATGACTAACGACAAGGGCAGAACAGTTAAGACAGCAGGTCCTTCTGTTCCTGTTGAGATTACAGGTCTTGCAGAAGTTCCAAGCGCAGGCGATACATTCAACGCTGTTGAAGATGAGCGTCTTGCAAGAGAACTTGTTGAGCAGAGAAAGCACGAGGCTAAGCAGGAGCAGTTCAACGCATACCGCAAGGTTACACTTGACAACCTGTTCAATCAGATTGCCGAGGGTGAAATCAAGGAACTTCCTATCGTTGTAAAGGCTGACGTACAAGGCTCAGTTGAGGCTGTAAAGCAGTCCCTTGAAAAGCTTTCCAACAACGAGGTAAGAGTAAGAGTTATCCACGGTGCAGTTGGTGCTGTTAAGGAAAGCGACGTTATGCTTGCTAATGCGTCAAATGCTATTATTGTAGGCTTTAATGTCCGTCCCGACCCCGTTGCTGCTGAAAGTGCCGCAAGAGATGGTGTTGATATTCGTCTTTACCGTATCATTTACGATGCAATTGAGGAAATCACAACAGCTATGAAGGGTATGCTTGCACCTAAGTTCCGTGATGTTGAACTTGGACGTATTGAAGTTCGTCAGGTATACAAAATCTCCAATGTCGGCATGGTTGCAGGCAGCTACGTTCTCAGCGGTAAGGCTGTAAGAAACTGTCAGGTTCGTGTTGTCCGTGACGGTATCATTATTGCTGATGACAAGATTGCAGGTCTGAAGCGATTCAAGGAGGACGCTAAGGAGGTAGCCGAGGGTTACGAGTGCGGTATCAGCCTTGAAAAGTTCAGCGATGTTAAGGAAGGCGATATCTTCGAGGCTTATATGGTAGAGGAGTACCGTGAGGATTAATCTATGGCAAATTATAAGAACAGCCGTATGGCAGAGGATATAAAAAGAGAGCTTACAGCTATTTTAAGGGATATTAAAGACCCGAGAGTTGATAAGCTGCTGACAATTGTAAGAGCCGATTTATCGGGTGATATGTCAACCTGCAAGGTTTTCGTATCAAGCCTTGGGGGAATTGAAAAGACAAAGGAATCTGTTCAGGGACTGAAAAGTGCGGCAGGATTTATCCGCCGTGAGCTTTTCCACCGTTTACAGATGAGAAAATCCCCCGAACTTACATTTGTTGCCGACACCTCTATTGAAAGAGGTGCGGAGATAAGCAAGAAGCTTAACGATTTGCTTTGATTTTTAAAACGATTTACTTTGATTTTAAGAGGAGTATGTTATGTATATAGGCTACAGCGAGGCTGAAACCTTTCTCAGAAACTGTGAAGATGCAGTTATCATAACTCACCAGAGTCCCGACGGCGACTGCATCGGAGCAGGCTTCGGGTTGAAGGATATACTTGCAGAGCTTGGCATAAGGAGCTGTGTTGTGTGCAGCGACGAGTTCCCCTCACGCTATGGATTTATGACAAAGGGCATTGAAAACGAGGAGTTTGAGCCTAAGACAATCATAGCTGTTGATATTGCCGATACAAAGCTTATGGGCAGATATGAGGAGATTTACGGCGGAAAGGTGCAGCTGTGCATCGACCACCACGAGTCAAACAAGAATTATGCTGAAATGACGCTGCTTCGTCCGAAAGCAACGGCTGCCTGCGAGGTTATATACAACCTTGCAAAGTATATGGAGGTAAATATAAGCCGCCATTGTGCTATGTGCCTGTATACAGGCATTGCTACGGATTCGGGCTGTTTCAAGTACGATTGTACAACTCCAAAAGCCCATGAAATTGCGGCGGAGATGAAACGCAGCTACGATATAAATTTTGCACGTATCAACCGCTATATGTTTGAGGTGAAATCCCGTGGCAGAATGATGCTTGAAGCTAAATTCTGCGAGCTTATGGAGGAATATATCGGCGGAAAGCTGGTAGTTGCCGCTGTAACTCAGGAAATGATGAATAAGCTTGGCATTGCCTGCGACGAATTAGAGGGACTTGCACCAATAACATTGCAGCTTGAAGATACGGAAGTGGGCGTTCTTATGCGTGAGCGTGAGCCGGGGGAGTTCAAATGCTCTTTCCGTTCCGCTGACGAGGTGAATGTATCCGAAATCTGCCGTACATTGGGCGGCGGCGGTCATGCCAAAGCGGCAGGCTGTACATTAAGCGGAAGTGTTGAGCAGGTAAAAGCAGTTGTTATTGAAGCTGTGGAAAAGGCACTTTTATGAACGGTATAATATGTGTGAATAAACCTCGGGGCTTTACGTCATTTGATGTAATTGCAAAGCTCCGTGGAATTATGAAAATCCGCAGACTTGGTCATGGGGGAACTCTTGACCCCATGGCTACGGGAGTTCTGCCCATATTTGTGGGAACTGCCACAAAAGCCTGCGATATTATGCCCGACAATACAAAAAGTTACCGTGCAGGCTTTAAACTGGGACAGGTAACTGATACACAGGATATAACAGGAGAGGTGCTGACTTCTTCCGATATGGCTGTGAACCGTGATACCCTTGAAGCTGTAATTCCCGAATTTGTGGGAGATATTATGCAGCTGCCGCCTATGTATTCAGCGGTGCAGGTAAACGGTCAGCGGCTTTACGACCTTGCAAGACAGGGCGTAGAGGTTGAGCGTACTCCACGGCAAATTCACGTAGACCGCCTTGAATTGGTGGAATATGACGAGGAAAGCCGTGAGGGAGTGCTTGAAATATACTGCGGAAAAGGCACGTATATCCGCACAATTATAAATGACATAGGCGAAAAGCTTGGCTGCGGCGGAATTATGACTTCCCTTGTGAGAACATCTTCGGGGGGATTTACCCTTGACGAGTGCTATACAATGGAGGAAATCCAGCAGGCAGCTGACGAAAATCGCCTTGAGGAGCTTATACTGCCCATTGAACGTGTATTCGCATCTCTGCCTAAGTTAAAGCTTAACGAGGTGCAGACGAGAATGTACAAAAACGGCGTAAAGCTTGATATTTCGAGAGTTCACCATATAAAAGCCAATGTGGAAATTTATTCCGTATACGGCTTTGACGGCGGCTTTATAGGCACAGCCTTTGCCGACCACGAAAATGGAATTCTCCGTGTTGCGAAAAATCTTAGTTAAGGATTATTAAAAATGTCAGAAAAAACTTCGGTAGCTTTAGGGTTATTCGACGGTGTCCACAGAGGACATCGCAAAGTTCTGGAGCTTGCCTTGAAATACGCTGAAAATGGCTGTAAGCCTGCGGTATTTACCTTTTCGCCGCAGATTGTACTGAAAAAGTCCACAGGGGCTGACGGCTATATTTATACTGACCGTGAAAAGCTGCGAATTCTTGAAAATATGGGGTTTGACAGCGTTTATTCTCCGAATTTCAGCGATGTATGCGGATTTTCGGGAGAAGAATTTGCAAGGGATATTCTTGCAGGCAGAATGAATGTGGCTGTAGTCTGCTGCGGAAACGATTTCCGCTTTGGCAGAAATGCGTCCTGCGGAACTGCGGAATTGCGTCAGCTGGGCGAAAAATACGGCTTTCAGGTTCATATTGCAGAGGACGAGCTGCTTGACGGGGAAATTGTTTCTTCGGGAAGAATACGCAAACTCCTTGCAAAGGGCGATATAGTTCAGGCTAACAGACTTCTTGGGGATACCTATGCTGTATCGGCAGAGGTTGAATCGGGGGCGGCACTTGGGCGGACTATCGGCTTTCCTACCGCAAATCAGCATTTCAAGGAAAATCAGCTTGTGCCGAAATTCGGAGTATACAAGGCTGAAACGGAAATTGACGGCAAGATTTACCCTGCTATGACAAATATCGGTGTAAAGCCAACGGTGGAATACGGCGGCTTGCCCCTTGCTGAAACTCACATATGCGGATTTTCGGGGGATATTTACGGCAGATTTTTACAGGTGAAACTGCTTGAATTTATCCGTCCCGAAAAGAAATTCGGCTCTGTTGAGGAGCTGAAATCACAGATTGCCGAGGATTTGCAAAAGACTATTATTTAATATTCGTTTCATTAACACGGCATTATCACAAAAATAAAGTATTATATCAATGACTGGGATTATTCCATTAATTTTAATACAGGAGGACTTCGCTATGATAGAGGTCAAAAATCTATGTAAGCATTACGGCGATAAAAAAGCCGTCAATGACATAAGCTTTTCTGTGGGAAAGGGTGAGATACTCGGATTTCTCGGACCCAACGGTGCAGGAAAGTCTACAACAATGAATATTCTGACGGGTTATATCTCGTCAACTTCGGGACAGGTGCTTATCAATGGTGTGGATATTCTCGAAAACCCCATTGAAGCAAAGTCAAATATCGGATATTTGCCCGAAATCCCACCCCTTTACGTTGATATGACAGTTGACTCATATCTCAACTTTATGTACGACCTTAAAAAGTGTAAGCTTACAAGAAAGGCACACCTTAAAGAAATTTGCGACATATGTAAAATTTCTCACGTAAGAGAAAGACTTATCCGCAATCTTTCAAAGGGTTACAAGCAGAGAGTTGGTCTTGCTCAGGCACTTATCAACAATCCACCCGTGCTTATCCTTGACGAGCCTACAGTTGGTCTTGACCCAAGCCAGATTATTGAAATCCGTACACTTATCAAAAAGCTTGGAAAGAATCATACAGTTATCCTTTCATCTCACATTCTTCCCGAAATTCAGGCGGTTTGTGACAGAATCATTATCGTTAACAAGGGCGTAATTGCCGCTGACGGTACAGCTGCCGAAATCGCAAACAAGCTCACAAACGAGCATAAGATGACAGTCCGTATCGAGGGTACAAAGCGTACAGCAGAGGACAAGGACGAAATCGTTTCAGCATTGAAGGCTATTGACGGTGTAAAGTATGTCCGTGCAGATATGGAGCGTGAAAAGGGCATTTACGATTACGATATCGAGTCCGATGACGCTATTGATGTTCGCCGTGCTATCAACTCCCTTTGCCGCAATAAGGGCTGGAATATCCTTATGTTACAGCTTTCTGATATGACTCTTGAAGATATCTTCATGAAGATTACAACAGGAACTATGGAAGCAATCAGAACAACAGATTCCGACGAAAAGAAGAATGTTCTTGATGATTACAGCATCGGCATTACAGGCGGTATGGCTGCTGACAATGGCGAAGATAATGAAGAAACAGAAGGAGGGGACGAGTAATGGGTGCAATATTCAGACGTGAAATGGGAGCATTCTTTACATCGGGAATTGCTTATGTATTCCTTGCAGGTTTTGCTCTTTTCTCAGGACTTTTCTTTTCATTGAACGTTGTAGGTTCGGGTATATCCGATATGTCACCTATGTTCAGCTCAATGTTCCTTATCGTAGTATTCCTTATTCCTATTCTCACAATGCGTCTGCTCAGTGAGGAGAAGAAAAACCGTACTGACCAGGGACTTCTCACAGCTCCTGTCAGCCTTACATCAATTGTTCTCGGCAAATATTTTGCGGCACTTGCCCTCTTTATCATTGCAGAGAGCGTTGTATTCATCTACTCAATCATTATCGCACTTTGCGGTCAGGTTGTATGGTCTACCCTTTTGGGCAACTACTTTGCAATGCTTTTCCTCGGTGCGGCATTTATCGCTATCGGACTTTTCATTTCTTCACTTACAGAAAATCAGATGGCATCAGCAGTAATCGGTATTTTCGTACTCTTTATGCTGTACCTTATGGACTCACTTGCAGTAAATATCCCTGTTGAGTTCATTCAGAAAGCTCTCATTGCTGCATCATTCTATTCAAGATATATAGAGCTTACAAGAGGCGTATTCGACCTCTCAACAATCGTTTATTTCATCAGTATAGCAGTTCTTTTCAACTTCTTTACAGTAAGAGTGCTTGATAAAAGACGCTGGGCATAATTGGGAAAGGAGTGTATACAGATGAGTAAGAAAGAAAAAGAAATCAAAGATACAGCTGTTGAGGCTGTAGAAACAGCTGCTGAAACTGCTGAGAAAGCTGCTGAAACAGCTGAAGCAGAGAAAAAGGAAAAGCCAAAGAAGAACCTTAAAAAGTTCAAGTTCGGCTCAATGTCTGTTGTTACGATAGTTCTTGTAATTGCTGTTGTAATTGCTGCAAATATCGTTTGCGGACTTCTCACACAGCGTTATCCTATGAAGATTGACCTGACTCCCGATAGTCGTCACGAGATTTCAGAGCAGTCAATCGAGGTCCTTAAAAATATCGACAAAGATGTTGAAATCACAGTTACAACAACAGAGGATTATTTCAATTTAATCGGTGCGAACTATGAAAATATGTTCTACCAGTATTACGGTATTCTCGTTGAATGTCCTTACGATATTATCCCTGAAATCCTTGATAAGTATTCCGTATATGCTGAGTCGGGAAAGGGAAGTATTGACGTAAATTATGTTGACATCACAAAAAATCCCGATGTAGTTACTGAACTCAATCAGATTTACAACGGCGAAATTACTGAGGGCGGTATCGTTGTAAGATGCGGCGACAGAGTAAAGTTCATTTCTCCCGAAGAAGTTTCAGCAATGATTGCTCCCTCACAGAACAGCTCACAGACAAATATTGTTATGACTTTCACAGGTGAAAGCACTCTCACATCAGCTATTAAGGCTGTAACAGACGCAAATCCTGTAAAGGCTGCACTTGTTTCAAGTATGAACGGCAGCGGTGTATTCGACCAGATTCATTCAGTTGTAGGCGGTTCACTTATGAACTTTATGTCAAAGAACGGCTATGACTGCGTTGAAATTGACATCGGAACAGATGCCCTCAATCCCGAGGATTACGATGTAATCGTAGTGGCAGCACCTTCCGTTGACTTCACACCCGACATTGTCACAAAGCTCAGCGACTTCCTCTACAATGACGGAAAGTATGAAAAGGATTTAATCTATATCCAGAATGCCAATGCAACACAGCTTCCAAATATCAGCGAATTCCTTGCTGAATGGAAAATTCAGATTGAACCCTCATTCGTATTTGACGAGGGTACAAATATGGTGCAGGCAGGTCTTACATCATTGGGACAGATGGTAAGCGCTCCAAATGTGAAGATTGCTGACGCTGAAATTGCAGGTACACCTGCAAACGCATCACTTCCTCTTATTGCTCCCTATGCTCGTCCTATTACAATTCTTGAAAAGAATAATGAAACAGTTGTCAAGGAGGTTATCAAGACTTCCGATACATCTGCGGCTTACGTAGGCGAGGAGCAGACAGGCGAAAACGGTGCATACAACATTGTTGTCAAGGCAAGAAAAGAAACATCTGACGGATTAAACATAACAGGAAGCGATATTCTTGTAATCGGCAGCCCGTTTATGTTTGACAATTCAGTTATTTCAAGTGCAAACACTTACAACAATGCAAGTGTTCTTCTTAACGTAATCAACGAAACAACAGGCAAGGAAGCAAGCGCTGTTATCCCCGAAAAGGTATTCGACCAGTACACACTCTCACTTACACAGGGTTCTGTAAGACTTATTCTTGTAGTGGTTGTTGTTATTATACCGCTTCTTATCGGTATAGCAGGTCTTTGCATTCTGTTATGGAGAAAGAATAAATGAAAAAATCGGTTAAAGGCATTATCGGACTCAGTGCATTATTGCTTGCACTTGGCGGAGGAGCTGCGGCTCTTATGCTGACAGAGCCGAAGGAGGGCGGAGATAACTCCTCCTCCACGGTTTCTGAGCCTGAAAAGCAGGTGAAAATTCTTATTCACGATGATAAGGTAACAGGTACAGACCCCGAAACAGGGGCTGACCTGGAAGGCACTATCAAAACTGTAAAGGTTAAAAATGCCACAGATGAATTTTATGTTGTTCAGAACGGCAAAACTGCTACAGGTACAGGTATTGTCTATACCTTTGACGGCTATCAGGACATAAATATGGATACTGCTATGATTGGCACTCTTGCAAATAATGCCAACGGTCTTACATCGGAGGACGTTATTGAGGAGAATTGCACAGATGTGGCAAAATTCGGTCTTGATAAACCCGAAGCTACAGTTGATATTGAATATGAAACAGGAACTAAGTTCCGTATGCTTGTGGGAAATAAAACTCCCGCAGGTGATGCAAAGTATGTTATGATTGACGGCGTTGACACGGTATTTACTGTAAGACTTTCTGCTGTTGCGAATTACAGCAGTACCTTTGATGATTTTGTTGACAAGACAATGCTTAAAGCTCCCGACGTATATCCTACAGTTGAAAAGCTTACAATATCACGCAAGGACCACGAAAAGGATTTAGTTCTGGAATATGACGTTCCAAAGGACGATAACGCTAACAGAGGCGGTACATCTTCATCTCATATTATGACAAGTCCTACCTTTGCGTATCTTACAGTTGAAAAGGCAACAGACATTATAACAGGTATGTTCGGACTGTATGCAGACAGTATTTACGCTGTAAAATGCACAGAATCCGACATTGCTGAGGCAGGTCTTAAAGAGCCTTACTGTACTGTTACAATGGAATGTGACGACGGAAACGACTATAAGCTCCTTTTGAGTGAGTTTTTCGATGACAGCGAGGGTAAAAGCTGTTATGCAATGTTCGAGGGCGGAAATATGATTTACGTTCTTGATTCCGAAAAGGCAAAATGGCTTACAACTGAGCCTATTGATGTTGCGTCAAGAATTTTCATTGCGTCATATGTATGGAATATCACTGACCTTTCACTTGACTGCGGCGGTAAATCCTACGATTTTGACATTGAGCAGACATCAGAGCCGGGTGAGGATGAAAAGCTTTCATCAAAGCATTTCGATGTTACTCTCAACGGCGAGAAGTTTGATTCCGAGCGTTACAGAGAGTTCTACAGCTTCCTTATAAAGGCAAATGCTGAGAATTTTGCTCTTGATGAGAAAATTCCAAGCGGCGAGCCAATGGCTGTGCTGGAATACATCGACAGCTATCTTGAAAAGACTGTGAAAATCGAGTTTTATGAAAAATCCGCATTTCAGGCACTTGTAGTAGTTGACGGTGAAAGCAAATTCAACATTTCAAAGTCATATGTTGAAACAATGATTGAGAACGCAGAAAATCTTAAATCAGATACAGAATTTAAATTTACATGGAAATAAGGTGTTGAATACAGGCTGCGGTGTAGCACTGACCGTATCCGAGAAACGGAGGTAAGATATGAGCGAAAAATTTTCCACGTATAAGGGTTATCCCCTTGTCAGATGCGGCAAAGAAATCTATTACGGATATATGTCCGATCCTTATGTTATATGGATACAGATACTTGCACAGAAAGAGGTTGACGGAGAGAATATGGTGTCAAAGGTAAGCGTAAGACTGATTGACACAAACGAGCCTAATCCTCTTAAAATGGTAGTTAAGAATGCCGAGCGTGAGTGCGGTCTTTACGAGGCTATTGACATAGCTGATGTATGGCTTAGCAAAGCTTTAAAGGCTAAATAATGAATTAATTAAAAGTCCTTGATTTATTCAAGGACTTTTAATTATTTAAGAAGAAAATATTCAAAGTCAAAGTGTGCTATAACAAAGAAAAGTGGCTGTTTTTGTGCATATTTCCGAAATTTAAGTATTTAAGTATTTTTTAAGAAAAATCCCTTGAAAATTTATGTGAAATGATATATAATTATAGTGTAAAGTAAAGTTATCGCCACAGGGGCGATACTGCTCCGCTGAGGCTTATGCCTGTGGAGCAAAAGGGATAGTTACAGGAGGTATGTAAAATGAACAGATTAATCAAAAAGTGGGCTGCGTTGATTTCAGCAGTTTCGGTTACAGCTGCGTCAATGCCTGCAACAGTACAGGTTACAGCGGCTGATACGGTTTTCCCCTTTTATATCGAGGGCGAAGATTTGGAAGGTGCAGATTTGTGGACTTCAATTTATGAAAACAAAATCCCCGATTACAGCGGTGAGGGTTTTGCTTATCTCACAAACGGTGCTTTGAGCTTTAATGTTACAGTTCCCGAGGACGGAATGTATCAGCTTAATGTAAGAGGAGCGCAGATACTCAGCGAGGAGGGACGTATGCAAACCGTCACTATTAACGGCGTTGAGTATTCAAAAACAGTTCCCTATTATAAAGAGTGGACGGATATTGATTTCGGTGTAGTTCGTATGAAAGCAGGAGAAAATGAGATTTCATTTATCAACAAATATGGATATATGGCAATTGACAGCGTAACTCTTTCAAAGGCTGTTTTCCCTGACGTGACACAGGCTGATTCCGCTACTTGTGACCCCGATGCAACTCCCGAAACAAAGGCACTTATGAAGTATCTTCACAGCGTTTACGGTAAGCACGTGCTTTCAGGACAGCAGGAAATCTACGGCGGCGGTCACAGCGTTGAAACTACTATTCGTTACGATGCGGCACAGGATAAGTGCATAGACAGCGACGGCAAGGAGTACGAAATTGACCGTGACAGCGTGGCTGAGGACAAGGACGGAAATAAGTTCTACTGGCATTGTTCGGATGAAAAGAGAACTTATACCTACAATGAGCAGAATCGCAATTATAAGTATGATTACTACGATCAGGAGTTTGATTATTGTGCAGAGCTTTCGGGCGGAAAATATCCTGCAATCAGAGGCTTTGACTTTATGAACTACAATCCCCTTTACGGCTGGGAGGACGGCACAACTGAACGTGCTATCGAGTGGGTAAAGGAGCGTGGCGGAATAGCTACAGCTTGCTGGCATATCAACATTCCTACAGATTTTGCAAGCTATGAGTTGGGCGATGCTGTAGATTGGACGAAGTGTACTTACAAGAACGGCACAGATTTCGTAGTTGCCAATGCTTATAAAGAAGGTACAAAGGAAAATGCGTATTTCGATATGTGCATTGAGGACCTTGCAGAGCAGTTCCTGATACTTCAGGAGAATGGCGTACCGCTTCTCTGGCGACCATTCCACGAAGCTGAGGGCAACGGCGGTGCTGACGGCAAGGGTGCGTGGTTCTGGTGGTCACAGGAGGGTGCTGAGGTTTATAAGAATCTCTGGAATTACCTCTATGATGAGCTGACAAATGAGTATGGCGTTCACAACCTTATCTGGGAGCAGAATTTGTATGCTTGGTCTGATGAATCCGCACTTTGGTATTCAGGCGATGACAAGGTTGATATTGTCGGATTTGATAAGTATGACACAGTTTACAACCGTCACGACGGACTCACAAGCGGTCCGAACTACGACTGCAACAGCAATGTTTACTGGTCACTCTACAACTACACAAAGGGCAAGAAAATGGCAGCTATAACCGAAAACAGCACAATCCCCAGCGTTTCCAATATCACAACAGAAAACGCAATGTGGCTGTATTTCTGCACTTGGTACGACAACGGACAGGATAACTTTATTTCGGGCGATAATTACAATGACGCTTCCGCAGTAAAGGAAATGTATGAGAGTGATTTGTGTATTACTCTTGATGAACTTCCTGAGGACCTTTATACATCTGGCGGAACTTCAATTGAGCCAACTACAAAGCCCGAGGCTACTACAAAACCCGTGGGTGATGCAGTATACGGCGATGCGAACTGTGACGGAGTTGTTACAATTGCAGATGCAACAGCTATTTATCAGGCTCTCGGCAACTCTGACAAGTATTCACTTTCTGAAAAAGGACTTTTAAATGCGGATTGCTGTGATGCAGGCGGCGGCTTGACAGCGGCTGATGCTATTGCAATTCAGAAGCTTGATGCAAAGCTTATTACCGCACTTCCTATAACTGAATAACATCAATAAAGGCGGTCTGATGACCGCCTTTTTGGCTGATAAAACGGCAATACCCCACGAAAAATCGCCCACACTATTGCGTAGGCGATTTTTCAGAAAAGAGGTAAATTATGAAAAGTTTTTATCGAAAATTTCATTTTAAATGCCCGATTTTATTGCTCCACCAATTAAACCTTGCCAAAAAGACGAAAGTAGAAAGGAAATTTATCAAGGAAGAAAAATGCAGGAATGCTATCGCATTTCAAGTTTTTCTGACGCAGAGAAATTTTCTTTATGCCGAGTATTTGACGGCAAGGTTTAGTTGGTGGAACAATAGCAGTACAGGGGAGAAACTGGGCGGTTTCTCCCCGACTCCTTGTTTCTTAGGGCGAAGAAACAATTATATAGGAGGAAGGAATTAAGTTAACTAAAATTTAACGGTGAGTTTGTCAGAATACGTATGGCAGCGTGTCATACTCACCAAGAATATATCTTACAAGTACCTTTGCGTCAGATTCAGTTATAAGACCATCTCTGAAACAGTCGGCAGTCTTGAGCTGTTCCGGATTAAAATAAGCAGGTACGTTCTGACTTCTCTTGTAAATGTAGTCAGCAAGAGAAATATAATCGAATGTATTAACAGATGCGTCGCCTGTTATATCGCCCTCGCACTGAGGAATGACGTCGTGACGTCTTGGAATGTATTCATTCTGGAAATGAGAATCTGTAATGATGAATAACTGTGTCCAGTAGTATTTGTATTTTGCATTCTGCTCGTAAGCAACGCCAATGCCCATATGTGTAAGGTCGGGGTTGAGCATTGCTTCACGGTGCTTGTCTGACTCTATCCAGCGTTCCATTGCTGATTCGGGAGTTGTACGTCCGGCAACGATGTTTTCGAATACAACGTGATATGGAATGAGATTTTCGTCAATGATTGTAGAAAAATCTGAACCGTCAGGTCTTACGTGATCCCAGACTTCAATGCACTCTCTTGCACGAACTCTTGCAGCGTCGCAGAGGTAAGGGATAACATAAATGGGGTGAAGTCCGTTTTCAAGGCGGTAGGAGTTCACCAGAAAAGCGACTTCAATTGCCATATCGTTGAGCTGATTGTCGGGAATGTTTTCAGCTGAAGCTGTCTGAGTTGGATAAGTTGAAACAGCTAACAGCATAACAACTGCGGTTAAAAGACTTGTAATTTTGGAAATAGATTTTTTAAAAAGACTTAACATAAGGAACACCTCCGTAGAAATTATATACAATTTGTTAACGCTTGAAATTAACATGTTTTTTAATCTGTCTTTATTCTACCACATATTTCCGAAAAAATAAAGGGTTTTTTAGTGTTTTCGTCACTTTGCACAATGGTTTTCTACTTTTTGCACAATGAATTTCTATACAAAATGTAATATACTCAAAGGAATAACAAAGGTGTAATTGTTTAGAAAACTTATGCGGAGGTATATGAAAATTCATATATGATTATAAATGAATATTAACAATTTAGATATTGACAAAAAGGTGCAAATGTGATAGAATTGCTTTATGTAGGCACGAATCATATACTTTTACACTTTAAAGTAAAAGAAAATCCAAATGATTCAAACACCTTTCGGACGTTTGCCAATGGCAATATTGTTCCGCCGATTAAACCTTACCCAAAATAGTGAGATTTAGTTCTGAGAGCAATAGTAAGGATTCCGTCTGATAGGGGAAAGGAGTAGGCTTTATGAATAATATGAATCCCGAGTTTAAGATAAGAGAGGTAGCCGAGCGAATTAGACTGACTCGTGAGTCTGTAGGCTGTACTCCCGAAGAAATGGCAGAAAAATGCGGAGTTTCCGAGTATGAGTACCTCGCATATGAGGGCGGAGCAAAGGATTTCAGCTTCACCTTTATATATAAATTCGCTAATGCCTGCGGTGTTGAAATTACTGAACTTATGGAGGGTGAATCTCCCCATATCAACAGCTTCGACATCACAAGAGCAGGTCAGGGACTTCCCATTGCAAGAAGAACAGGTCTTAGCTATATGCGGCTTGCTCCCAATTTCAAGAATAAAATTGGTGAGCCGTTCCTTGTAACAATTCCTTATGTTGATGAAAAGTTCAGAGTTCCCCACCCTCATACCCACGAGGGACAGGAAATGGATATCGTTATCAGCGGTCAGCTTAAAGTTCAGGTTGGCGATAATGTTGAAATTCTCAATGAGGGCGACTCTATTTATTATGACAGCTCCGAGCCTCATGACGAATGGGCAGTAGGCGGTCAGGAGTGTAAATTCTATGCAGTAGTATTCGGTGCAAATGCTCCTCAGAGAGCAATTCAGCACCTTGAACCCGTTATTCTCCCCGGCGTTACAAACTTCGACCTTGCGAAAATCGAAAATCCCGTTGCGGATAAATTCATCGAGGTTGATACTAACGAAAACGGCGAAATGACAGATATCCGCTTTAAGAATACGGATACTTTCAACTTTGCATTTGATGTTGTTGACGCACTTGCAGAGAAAAATCCTGACAAGACAGCTCTTGTTTATGTTGCCGAGGATTTAAGCGATAAGAAGTTTACTTTTGCGGATATGAAGAAATATTCAAATATGACCGCAAATTATTTCCGTTCTATGGGAATTAAAAAGGGCGACAAGGTTATGCTTGTCCTCAAACGTCACTATCAGTTCTGGTTCTCAATCCTTGCTCTTCACAAGATTGGTGCAGTTGTAATTCCTGCAACACATCAGCTTGTAAAGCACGATTTCGAGTACCGTTTCGAGGCTGCAAATGTCAAGGCTATCGTATGTACAGCCGATGACGGAGTTGTTGAGCAGGTTGAACTTGCCGAGGACGGAGCAAATGTAAAGCTTATAAAGATGATTGTCAACGGCGAGCGTGAGGGCTGGTTCAATTTCAACGACGGCATCAAGGGATGCAGCGATGTTTTCGAGCGTCCTACAGATCCAAAGGAGCTTTCCTGCGGTACAGAGCCTATCCTTATGTATTTCACATCAGGTACAACAGGTTATCCGAAAATCGCTACACACAGCCATTTATACGGCTTAGGACACTTTGTTACAGCACGTTACTGGCATAACGTAGATCCAAACGGAATTCACTTCACAATTTCCGACACAGGCTGGGGAAAAGCGTTGTGGGGTAAATTCTACGGTCAGTGGCTCAGTGAAACCTGCGTATTTGTATATGACTTCAACCGCTTTGATGCTGCAAAAATTCTCCCGATGTTCAAAAAGTACAATATTACAACATTCTGCGCACCTCCTACAATGTTCCGTTTCTTTATCAAGGAAGATCTTGCAAAATATGATCTCAGCAGTATAAAGTATGCAACAGTTGCAGGTGAGGCACTTAACCCCGAGGTTTATAACCAGTTCCTCAAACATACTGGCGTTAAGCTTATGGAGGGCTTCGGACAGACAGAAACTACACTTGTTATCGGTAACTTTGTAGGTATGACTGCCCGTCCAGGCTCAATGGGTAAGCCTAATGCACAGTATGACGTTGATATAGTTGACGAGGACGGAAACACAGTTAAGCCCGGTGAAACAGGCGAAATTGTAGTTCGTGTTGATAAGAATACACCTCCGGGACTTTTCCTCGGCTATTACAATAATGAGGAAAAGACAAAGGAAGTATGGCACGACGGACTCTACCACACAGGCGATACAGCTTGGAAGGACGAGGACGGCTATTTCTGGTATGTCGGCAGAGTTGATGACGTTATCAAGTCATCGGGCTACCGTATCGGACCATTTGAAATTGAAAGCGTTATTATGGAACTCCCATATGTTCTTGAATGTGGTGTAAGTGCTGCTCCCGACCCTGTAAGAGGTCAGGTTGTAAAGGCTTCTATCGTTCTCACAAAGGGAACTGTAGGCACAGACGAACTGAAAAAGGAAATCCAGACATATGTCAAGGAGCATACAGCACCTTATAAGTATCCCCGAATTGTTGAGTTTATGGACGAACTTCCAAAGACTATCAGCGGAAAAATCAGACGTGTGGCTCTCAGAGGGGAGAATAAGAAATAAAAGGAGCTATTAGCTTTTAGCTATTAGCCTTTAGCTGTTAGCTGTTAGCCGTTAGCTGTTTAGAGGTTAGATGTTAGAAAGTAGACGGTGGAATTATTTCTGCCGTCCTTTTTTATCTTGGTAGAATAGTATTATCTGTCAGCTAAAAGCTAAAGGCTAAAGGCTCTGTTTTAAAAGTTAAATATAAAAAATATTTCGGATTTTTTGAAAAAATCTGCCCTCAACATTCGATTTCTGCCGAAATACAGCCAAAAATCGGTTCGAAAAATTTTTTCAAAAAATTTTGAAAAAACCCTTGACAAACGTGAAAAAGTATGATATAATTAATATCGTCGTCAGGGAGGAAACGCAAAAGACAAAACGAACTGAGGACAAACAAAATAAATGGTCAAGCTTATGGGGGTTTAGCTCAGCTGGGAGAGCATCTGCCTTACAAGCAGAGGGTCACAGGTTCGAGCCCTGTAGTCCCCACCACTTTGGCCCGGTAGTTCAGTTGGTTAGAACGCTAGCCTGTCACGCTAGAGGTCGTGAGTTCGAGCCTCATCCGGGTCGCCACAATGCGGATTTAGCTCATCTGGTAGAGCGCCACCTTGCCAAGGTGGAGGTAGCGAGTTCGAGCCTCGTAATCCGCTCCAATTTTATCGGGGTA
>JAFSBM010000196.1 GCA_017437285.1 Ruminococcus sp.
TTGATGACGTTGATACCCCATTTTGCAAGCTGTTTGATGTTGTCGTGGTCGTACCATTCCAGCCTGTCCAGATTCATGAGATTATACCGCATTTCCGTATCGGTTTTCTTGAATTTCTGAAACAGCGTGGTGCGGAGCTTGCAGAGATAGCGGATAATGGTCGCACCCTTGTGGGCATACAGCTTTTGCAGCGTGTCGTGGCATTCGGCGTCGAAGCACTGCTCGACGATGTGCTTTTTTACACCGATAAGATAGGCTATGGTTGTGACAAGTTCTTTTGTGTCGACGGTCATGGTATCGCCTCCTTGCGGTACAAATCAATTTCCTTCATTCAATATTAATTGCTTTCCTTAGCATCCCCATATATTCATCGCACACCCACTCCGGTGCAGTAACTCTCATCTGTCCTGTAAACTGAAACAGCCATCCCCAGAATGTCGGGCTGAGCTGCACCTCTACATTCGCAGTGAAGCTGTCATCCTCGCACGGACGGATTTTTGTATCCATTCCAAACTTTTCGTATATGTAATCAATCATCCGTACATCGAACACAAGCGTCACCTTGACGGTTTCACCGCCATACATTTTGAACACCTGTGCATTATACTTGGCAACACTCCGGCTTCGGATCTTTGCTCTGCTGCTGATCGATTCGTCCAGAAGTACTACCTTTTCAATGCGGTCAAGTCTGTAATTGTAATTCCTGTCAGCCTTCGGATTGTAGCAGGTGAGATAGTATCTGTCGTTGTTGTAAACAAGGGCAATTGGCTCTACAGTGTGAATGCCGTTTTCTGAACGATATACCTTTTCTCGTCGCTCATTCAGATGGAAATAGTGGATCGTTACTTTCTTCTTTTCACGGATGGCTTCTTCCAGTATCTGAATGGTATAATAGATACACTCGTTGGTCGGCTTAACAGTATTGAAACGAACAATGTTGCTTGTCAGCACCTCTGCCTGCTTACTGCCGCCGAGTGCGGCAATCTTCTCAATCAGTTCCTGTGTCTTTTTCTCTGACAGCAGGTGCGATGCCTCAACAGCGTCAATCAGCATTTTCAGTTCCGGTATGCTGAATCTGCGGTCGGCAATGTAATAGCCCTTTGCTTTGCACACCTGATAGGACTGTATTTCGTAGCCTTGCTCATTGAGCAGCTTGATGTCTGTCGCTAATGTGCGTCTGTCACACACGATATCCATTTCCATCAGCCGACGACATATCTCATTTGTCACCATTGGATTGTTCTCATCTGTTTCCTGTCGGAGCAGTTCCAAGAGCTTTAACAGCTTCAGTTTACGATAATTTTCGGGGTTCATACATTCACCTCCATCAGAGTGGTTCATATTGTTTCTATTATACCATATTCTGACGGTTTTGTAAATGGTTTCATGTCCTGTTTCTGCGACAATAAGCCTATGTACCGACTCGTTTCCGAATCGGTTATTGCATTGTCATTCCATGCTCATCACGGATGCCAAGCTCCTGCTTATGCTTTCGGATCATACGCTGAATCTTACTGTCAACCTTGGATTGCAGTTTCTTATGGCTCTTGTTATAGTCATCTTCAATTGCACGACTCAAACTGACAAACAATCCGAAGATGGTTGATGCGAATGCAGCGTTTTCTCTCTGCTCCATGTTATCAAGAAGCTGTTGTGCATACTCGTTACCTCCCTCTGCGGACTGAGTAAGCCATTGTATTGCTTGTGGCACGTCACGTTCAATACCATCCGCACCAAAGAGATACAGTTTGCCGAGCAGATACGATGCCCACGAATTCTTCTCTGCTGCTGATTCAAGCAAGGAAATTGCATTGGGTATATTTTTCTTCTCTGTCAAATACAGATTTGCAAGCAGATACTGTGTATATTCATTCCCTGCATCGGATGCCATTTTCAAGTAATGCTCTGCCTTTTCCTTATCCTGAGGCACTTTATCACCCTTGAGATACATCCTACCGAGTTTGTATGCGGCGAACATCTTTCCCTGATCTGCAAGGACAGCAAGCCTGTCAATCTCATCTTCGATTGTCTGCTCGGACGGTTCTACCTCAGTTTCAAATGCACCATCGGGATTCCATTTGAAGTCCTCCGGCGAAAGCATATCACCCGTTTCCATTGGAACTTCTAATTCAGAGAGAATCGATTCAGTCCGCATATCAAGCACCGCCCGAATAATCATATTCTTCACCGGCTTGAATACCTTGTTGTCAGCAAGTGCAGGAAGCTCCGGTTCTTTTTGTGTATAGATCTTATACTTCAGCCGTTCCAACTCACACCACTTTTCATAGAGCTGTGCTACCTGTTTATCCTTTGCAAGCTCTGCAAAGATGTCATCGACAGTTCGTTTCACATCCTGCGGCAGATAGCCATAGACTTTTTTGCCGCTGACGGTCTGCAATTGCTCATGCAGCTTTTTCATCATCTTTTCCAACTGTGGATTGTTGAACGTACTGTTCTGAATCTGCATTACCATCTGATGCACCTGTTCCTGTGATATAGATTTCAGCTCGTCACGGCTCAGCGTCTGTTCCTGATAGATGCTCTGCAGATCATCATGGAAGATATCGTTTGCGAATGCTGATCGGATCTTGTCAATGCCTTCTCGGCTGAGATACCCTTGCTTTGGATTCGTGGAATAAACAATCAAATGAATGTGCGGATGATGTGTTGTATCATGAAACGCAGCATACCATTTCAGATTACTCATAGGAATTCTTGACTGCTCTGCAATGACAGGAATCTGCCGCTTGACAAGCTCACGCCATCGGTCGGAGTTATCATAGCCAAGACGTATTGCATCTTCTCGGCGGAGTGAAACAACATGACTCCACACATTTCCCTTGTGATGTGCAACCTCATCCGCAACCTGATTCAGCACGATAGGTTCATCGCTGTCATTGAATAATCCGTGCACACCACGCTGTTCTGCACCGGGACGCTTTGCCATGTAACCGACAAAATTCTGACGGTTGCCAATGACATCTGCGTGACGTTCAATGATTGTTGTGATCAGTTCGCTTGCATTCTGCACTATAGGATTTGCAGTGTAGTCCTCATATTCAAGATAGCGTTTTGCTTCGGGAAAGTCGCTGAGCAATTCGGATAGCATTTCCTTTTGCTTTTCTGTTGTAGCAGCATTTGGAGCAAGTTGATTCTGCTCACGCTTTTCCACGGTTTCACGGGTTGCGATATACTTCGTGTAGTTTTTGCGTTTCGTCACACTTCTTGCACTGCCGCTTTTGAGATAACGGCTTGTGACGATGATTTGGGATAGAGGCATGGGATCACTTCCTTTCGAGGGATTGTTTTTTCTTCGGGGATGTGGTATAATATGACAAACAACATCTAATTGATTTGAAAAGGGGGCAAACATGTGATAATTGAAGGTTGCATTCTGATATTATTATCCGTCCTTACATTGATCTTAGCACTGGCTGTGCGAAATTTTGGAGTAGTGAATGATACAGAAATTGTTGATGGCGTAATTGCAACGTCCGATTCGCAAAAGAAAGAGGTTATCGTCAATTACAAAATTAACAATAAGATGTATTCGTCGGCTTATGATTGTGAGACATATGCAAATGTAGGCGAAATTCCTCCAGTGGGTCTGAAAGTTCGGGTTTCTGTGGATCCCAACCAGCCGGATAAAGTTGTATTTATGCATCTAATGCGTGAAATGGGACGTGGTCTGAGCGGAAGACATGATTACATTGACAACAGCAACAAAAAAAGTCGCTTCTCAATCAGTTTTTTGATTGTAATGCTTTTTCTTGCGGGCGTATATCTGATTCTACATGGTCTGTCAATCATCTAAGATAACATTACTCTCATTTCTATAAGCTTCGCATATGTACCAGCCGTATCACACCGATACGGCTTTCTCTTACTCTGACCGCTGATACCTTACTGCCTTTTCAAAGTTAATGATACCATTGATACGCTTGACCTCATCACTGCACATCAGACGAAGCTTGTACAGCGTTGCATCATCAACATCATTCATCGCCGCAAGCATATGCGTCAGCGCACCAAGCTCAACAGCAATTTTGAACATCGCACGTGACAGGTTCTGCTCACTGCCTCTGACGATGCCTTCGGTGATTGCTGCAAGCTGCGGTGCAATGAATTCTGTTGCAGTGTGTTCATTGTTCAGAAGATAACCGCAGTAAAAGCGCACAGCTTTTTCAATGAATTCGGTTTTTGAACCGCAATTGTCATGCTCATACAGCGCATTTACGATATCCATAGTATCGGGGTACAGATACAGCGGAAATTTGATTTTATCCACGGCGACATCATCCGAAA
>JAFSBM010000197.1 GCA_017437285.1 Ruminococcus sp.
CTTTTGAGAAAAAACAGCTATGCACGTCATCTGCTTCGTCAACCTCCCTTGGAGTGCGACAGCACGCCTTCGGAAGGTTTCCTTGCAGCTGTCATACCTATCTGTTTTTTCTTTAATCAAACGAGTTTTTAGAGATGCCCTTTATAAAAATCAAGAGCATTTCGGATTGAAATGCTCCTGTTTATAAACACTCGTTTTTAGAGATTCCCTTATGTTATTTGCTGATTTCGTTCTTGATAGCTGCAAGAAGTTCGTCGTAAGTTTCAAATGCAGGGAACTGTGGGTAATCCTTTTTAATCTGCTCTGTACTTCTGAAAAGGAAACCTGCCTTGCTTGCCTGAATCATTCCGAGGTCATTGAAGCTGTCGCCGCTTGCAATTGTTTCATATCCGATTGACTGGAGAGCCTTAACAGTTGTAAGCTTTGACTTTTCGCATCTCATCTTGAAGCCTGTGATTTCGCCGTTTTCAGCAACTTCAAGAGTGTTGCAGAAGATAGTAGGCTGACCGAGTTTAGCCATAAGAGGTGCAGCGAACTGTGTGAAAGTATCGCTTATGATAATTGTCTGACAGATTGAACGAAGCTCGTCAAGGAACTCCTTTGCACCCGGCATTGGGTCAATCTTTGCGATTGTTTCCTGAATTTCTTTAAGTCCAAGACCATGCTCCTTTAAAATGCCGATACGATAATTCATAAGCTTATCGTAATCAGGCTCGTCACGAGTAGTCTTTTTCAGTTCGGGAATACCTGTTGCCTCAGCAAAAGCAATCCATATTTCGGGAACGAGTACGCCCTCAAGGTCTAAACAAGTAATATACATTGACATAATAATTCCTCCATAGATTTTTTTTACTTCTTAATTATACATCATTTTTTTAGTTTTGTAAAGCGATTTGAGAAAAATTTTCAAGTTTGTGCTTTTTTATAAATGATTATTGACATAATTCAATTATTGGTATATAATAGTTGTATACTTTATTTGAAAGGATTTAATTTATGAAAATATTAAAAAAAGCAGCGGTAATTCTTACAGCGGCATTAACAATGGGCGGCATTGCAAATATGCCGATTATTCAGAATGTTATAACAAATCCAACCTTAAATGCAAGTGCTGGTTATTATGGGGACTTTGAATATTCTATTATTGAAATAACTGATACGCCTTATAAGGCAATAAACGGAACCTGTGTTATAACAAAATATTCGGGTACAGCTGAAACAGTAACTATCCCGTCAACCATTAACGGAATTAAGGTGTGTGTAATCGGTGATAGTGCGTTTAAGGGGAATACAAAGGTTAAAAAAGTAATTTTGCCTGATACAATTATTGATTTGCAGAGCAGTGCATTCCATGGCTGTACAAATCTTGAAACAATAAATACACCTGACAGCCTTAAAGTGATAAGATCCTACTGTTTTGAGAATTGCTCCAAATTAAAATCTTTTAACTTCAATAAGGTTGAAATCATAGGCTGGAATATTTTGAAAAGCTGTAAAAGTATTACAGAAGCTTATATTCCCGGAACTTTAAAAAGAGTTGGTATCGGGACATTTGAACAATGTACTAATCTCAAAACATTGACATTTGCCGAAGGAGTAGAAATAATTGAAGCATACGTAGCATTAGATACCCCAGCTCTTGAGAAAATAACTATTGCGGGTAGCGTTAAGGAGATTAGTGACTTCGCTTTGTGTTTAGCCACATATAATTATAAAATTGATGAAAATACAAGCGGAACTACATATGTTTTGTCTATTGACAATCTCAAAGAATACAACTTTGTTGAAGGTTCAGCTGCTGAACAATACGGAATTGACAAAGGAATAATCGAGGTTTTTGAGGGTGAATTCTCCTACGAAAACAATTTCGCTCCCATTACTCCTCCAACAATTTATAATAAAGTGGGAGATCCAAACGGCAGCGGTGCTGTTGATGCCTCTGACGCATCAGTTGTTCTTGCGGAATACTCCGCAGTTCAGACAGGAAAAAAAGAAACTTTTACTGAAATACAAAAAAGAATTGCAGATGTGAACAGAGATGGTGTAGTTGACGCAGTTGATGCCTCTGAAATCCTCCGCTATTATGCGGAAATTTCCACTGGAAAAAATCCCACTTGGAGCTATACAGCGGATATCGGAAACAAATTTTCCAACTTAACTGGCTAATAAAAGGAAGAAAAGAATGAATATTATAAAGCGTATTGTCAATATAGTTTTATCAGCTGCAATTTCTATAGGCTGTGTAGGTACTGTTTATAGGAACTATGAAAGTGAATATTCTTTTATCTGCTTAGCCGCTGGTGATTACCTCGGCGTTGAAGCGAATGATGACGGAACTTTAGCAATTTCTAAGTACACGGGAACAGCAGAAACAGTTGTAATTCCCGCAGCACACAATGGAAGAAAAATTACTTCTATCAAAAGAGATGTTTTCAAGAAAAATCAGTCAATAAAGAAAGTTGTTTTTTCTGAAAATTTAGAAAGAATTGAATATAATGCATTTGCGTCCTGTCCAAATCTTGAAATCGTAGAATTTCCCGACAGCCTTGAAGTTGTGGAGAAATATGCATTCGACAGATGCTCAAAGCTTTCAACGGTTAACCTTAACAATGTAAAAGAAGTGGGAAATTGTGCTTTTCAGCTTTGCACCTCACTTACTTTTATACACGTTCCCGGATGTTTAACCACACTTGTTGACCACGCTTTTCACGGCTGTGAAAGTGTATCAACAATGGTTATTGCTGAGGGTGTGAAAACAATTGAGGAAGATGCGGCATTGAACCTCTATAATCTCAAAAATATAACAATTCCAAAAAGTGTTACAAGTATTGCAGATAATTCATTGGGATTCTTTTACAGCAGCGGTAATTACATTAAATCGGATGATGTTGTATTTAATGTATACAGCAATTCGGCTGGGCTTGAATATGCAAAGAAATTCGGATTTAATTATATAGTCATTGACAGCCTTCTGACAAATCCAAATGCTACATATCCAAATATTGTACGTCCTCCTGTTAATACAAGCGTAACAACTGCAACACCTGTGTATATCATTGGCGATGCGAATAATGATGCGGTAATAGATTCTTCTGATGCGTCAAAAGTTCTTGCGGAATATTCGGCAATTCAGACAGGTAAAAGCAGTTTGCTGGGAAATAGTCAGGAAAAAGCCGCTGATGTAAACGGTGACGGATTAATTAATTCCTCTGATGCTTCTGAAATACTTCAATACTATTCAAAAGCCGCAACGGGTTATCATCCAACTTGGAAGTAATCGCAATAATTTATTAAAAAGTATTGACTTTTGAATTATATATGTTATAATAATGATATGCACAAATTGTGTATATCATTATTTTTTTAACAACGGAGGATATTATGAAAAAGTTCAAAAAGTTTATGGCAATGTCAATGTCACTTGCAGTTTTGTCAACTTCAACAGCTGTAACATCTTTTGCAGCTTCAACAGAAACGGCAATTCCAATGGTAAACGCTGTGACAGAGGGGGCGGAACAGCCAACAACAGAAACAAGAGTTATCGGTTCATCTGAATTTACTATCACCACCATTGACGCTGATAATATGGTGTATGAAATTACAATTAAAGATATAACAAGCGGATTAACATCTGTATACAAAGATAATTCAGTTATATTTTATGGAAAGGAAATTTATACAATTAGGGAACAGAGCGGACAATTAAGCGAAGACGATATAGAATTTATACTTGGTGCTGCAATTATACTCAATATGATGGAATATGAAGCAGTTGTTTTTGCAGATGATGTTGAAATAATATCTGATTTAGTCATTGACGGTATTACCACAGGCGGGGATTTAACAATAAAATTCGGCAGGAATATAAAGGAAATCCCTGCTGATTTGATTGACCTTCCCGATACAGCAATAACAATAGAGGGCTATAAGGGAACAGCTGCCGAAGTCTTTGCAGCTGAACAAAACTATACGTTCATTGCCCTTGACGAAACAGCTGATATTCCCGCTAAGTCCCATGAAAAAGGCGATATAAACGGTGACGGAGTAGTTGATTCTTCCGATGCGTCAGCAGTTCTTGCCGAATATTCGACAATTCAGACAGGAGGAGCGTCAACTTTATCAGATGAGCAGATAAAATCCGCTGATGTAAACGAGGACAATGTTGTTGATTCCTCTGATGCCTCTGAAATCCTCCGTTACTATGCTGACCTTTCTACAGGAAAAACTCCCACTTGGAACAACAACTAATTGAGAGGTATGAAAAAGATGAATATTATAAAGCGTATTGTCAATATAGTTTTATCAGCCGCAATTTCTATAAGCTGTGTAGAGTTAATGCAGTACAATTATAATAAGGATTTTTCAATAATAAGCTCAGCCGCAGAACTTGATTTTAAGACATCTGTCAATGATGACGGTACTATAGCAGTTTTTGGCTATTCAGGAACAGATGAAAAGGTTATAGTTCCACGAACAATTGGTGAAAGAACGGTAACTGCTATTGGGAAATGCTGTTTCGAGGAAAATCAGACAATAAAGGAAGTTGTTTTGCCCGACACCATAAAAACCATTGATTACAAGGCATTTTCAAAATGTAAAAATCTTGAAACAGTAAATATTCCCGACGGCATAGAAATTATTGATGAATATGCTTTTACAACCTGTCACAGCCTGAAATCCATTGACCTTAAAAATGTCAAAAAGCTTGGCAATTATGCTTTTCAGCTCTGTATATCCCTTGAAGAAATATACGTTCCCGGAAGTGTAACTACTGTCACTAACAGTGCTTTTCATGGCTGTCATAGTGTGAAAACTCTGACATTCGGCGAAGGAGTTGAAAAAATTGAAAGTACGGCTGCTTTGAATTCGTTCAGCATTGAAAAAATAACAATTCCCAAAAGCGTTACCGAAATAGGAGAATATGCACTGGGATACTATTATTATCACCCGAATTACGTACCCTTTACCCCGACATTTTATGTATACAACAACACAGCAGGACTTGAATATGCCAAAAATAACGGTTTTGACTATGTAATAATTGACGGAGCAGAAACAACTGATTTTCTTTTAGGCGATGTAAATTCCGACGGCACAGTAAATTCATCCGACGCATCAGCAGTTCTTGCGGAATATTCCGCAATTCAGACTGGGGGAGCGTCAACATTATCGGCTGAACAGAAAAAAGCTGCCGATGTAAACAATGACACCGTTATTGATTCCTCTGACGCTTCAAAAATTCTTGAATATTATGCAGCAGTTTCAACAGGGCAGACTCCGCCTTGGAATTAATTGTTGGAACACTTGGAATGAAATGTGAAAAGTTTGTGAATTTTCAGAAAAAAGTATTGACTTTTAGCATATGTGTGATATAATATAACTGTATACTTGATGTATATATCATAACTCAATTTACATTAACACAATCAGGAGGTCATAATTATGAAGACATTCAGAAAAATCACGGCTTGGGCAATGGCTCTTGCAATTTCATCAACAGCAACAGCTGTAACTGCTTTTGCAGAAGAAACTGAAACAACAGAGCCTGTAGTAACAACTGATATTGTTACAACAGAGGTAACTACTTCTACATTAGCTGCAACATCTACTACAGTTACAACAGAAGATATTGCGGCTGTTACTACAACAGTTGCTACAACACCTGTTATTTCACCTGTTGTAAGTGCAACATTCGGTACAGCTGAAGTCACTGTAAATACACAGACAAAAGAAGTTACTGTTAAGGATACAGCTACAGGTATGACAGCTGAGCTTAAGGGCAGTACAATTAACTTCGATGGTTCTGTTATTCAGACAATTGATATTTCCTATACTGAGCTTACAGATGAACAAGATGCTGTTCTTGCCGGACTTCTTACAGTTGCATCATCAGTTAAGGTTGATACATTAAATTTCTCTGATAATGTTACAGAAGTAAAGTCACTGGCTATCGGCAGTACAATGGCTGAAAACTTAACAATGGTATTCGGTAAGAACATCAAGACAATTGCTGATGATTTACTTGGCGAATCAACTGCAAAGGTAACAATTAAGGGCTATAAGGGTACAGCTGCTGAAACTTTTGCAGCATCAAAGAATTACACATTCGCAGCACTTGACGAGTCTGCTGCTACAACAACAGCTACAACTGTTACAACAACAGATGCAGCTACTACAACAACTACTACAGTTTCAACAACTAAGGCAACAACAACTAAGAAAGCAACTACAACAAAGAAAGCTACAACAACAGCTAAGAAAACCGATTCACCTAAGACAGGCGATGCAGGTGTTGGTGCTGTTGCAGGTATCCTCGCACTTTCCGCAGTAACAGGTGCAATTGCTTTCAGAAAAAAGGATAACGAATAATAAGTGTAATTCCCGTGTAAGGGCGGATAAATTATAAAGAGCATATTTAAAACAAAAGCTCCCCGAGATTTTCTCTTGGGGAGCTTTTTGTGGTATTCTTAAAAATTACTCATCGCTGTTTTTATACTCAATTCCCACATTTTTCAATGTGCGGTTAATGGCATTTGTCCTTGTTCCGATGAGAGTTTCAAGGTCTTTATCAGCCATTCTAAGGCGATTTCGTGCGGATTCAAGAACATTTTCAAAGTTGGCAAATTCCGATTTGGCTTCTTCAAGAATTTTCCACACTTCACCGCTTTTTTTCTGAATTGCAAGGGTGCGGAATCCCATTTGCAGGCTGTTCAGCATAGCCGCCATAGTTGACGGACCTGCAATATTTATGCGGAAATCACGCTGTAAAGTTTCCACAAGTCCCATATTCACAACCTCGGCATAAAGTCCCTCAAAGGGCAGGAACATTATTGCGAAATCTGTAGTATATGGCGGTTTTACGTATTTTGTGCGGATACTTCTTGCACAGCGTTTCATTTCAAGTTCAAGGGCAGAACGGGCAGATTTCAATTCAACGGCATTGCCCGACTCATAAGCCGCCGCAATTTTTGCATATGTATCGCCTGGGAATTTGGAGTCAATGGGCAGATATACGCTGTCATTTTCCTTTCCGGGGAGTTTTACGGCAAAATCCACACGCTCCGAAGAATCGGGAATAACAGCCGCCTGCTCCTCGTATTGTTCGGGAGCGAGAATTTCCGCAAGAATTGCTCCAAGCTGAATTTCGCCCATAATTCCACGGGTTTTCACGTTGGAGAGAACTTTTTTCAAATCGGATACACCTGACGCAACGGCTTTCATTTCGCCAAGTCCTGCATATACCTCTGTAAGCCGCTTATTTACGGATTCAAAGGATTGAGAAATGCGGTCATTCAGCGTTTTTTGCAGCTTTTCGCTGACGGTATTATTGATTTTATCAAGGCTTTCGCTGTTTTCACGGCGGAGCTTTTCCATACTGTCAAAATTTGCTGTCATCAGCTTTTCAAGTCCCTCACGGTTATCACGGTCAAGGGCTTTCATTTCCGCCTCAATTTTCTCCAGAACTTCCACGGATTTGCTCTGCTGTGCCTCATTGGAACGGCGGAGTTCGCTGCCTAAATTGTTGACCTGATACACAAGAGATTCATTTATACGCACAAGCTGTTCAAGCATAAGGCGGTTTTGATTTTCGGCAGTTTTTCCCAGTATTTCCACCTTTTTCTGAACTTCCGCAATCTGTTTTCTTCCATTTCCTCTGTTTTTTGCAATTTTCATAAGCATCATAATTGCGATTAATAACAGTCCGATAGTTATAATTGCGAGAATGGTTAAAAGTATATCCATAATAACACCTCCATAACGGCAACACCCCACAGATGTGGGGTGTAAGTTTTCAGTTCTTAATCTGTGACGCTACAAGACTTTCACCGCAGTAAATCTCACGAAGCTTTGGTTTCTCAATCTTTCCTGTGGGATTTCTTGGAACATCAGCAAAAATAATCTTGTGTGGACGCTTATATCTTGGCATCTTCTGGCTGAATGTGTTGATGTCCTCCTCGGTGCAGGTCATACCCTCCTTAACGGAGATAATAGCAGCTGCAATTTCGCCTAAACGCTTGTCGGGAAGTCCGATAACAGCAACGTCCTTGACAGCAGGATGTGAACGGAGGAAGTCCTCAATCTGAACAGGGTAGAGGTTTTCACCGCCGCTGATGATAACATCTTTTTTACGGTCAACGAGGAAAATAAAGCCGTCCTCGTCCTCCTGTGCCATATCGCCTGTGAGAAGCCAGCCGTCCTTGATTGTATCGGCAGTAGCCTTTTCGTCACGGTAGTAGCAAGTCATAACACCGGGGCCTTTTACGTAAAGTTCGCCAACCTGACCACGCTCAACAGCGTTGCCGTTTTCGTCAGCAATTTTAGTTTCCCAACCGTAGCCTGCCTTGCCGATTGCACCAACTTTATGTATATTCTCAACGCCCAGATGAACGCATCCCGGACCTATAGACTCGCTAAGACCGTAGTTTGTGTCATACTGGTGCTTGGGGAATTTCTCTTTCCAGCGTGCAATAAGAGATGGGGGGACAGGCTGAGCACCGATGTGCATAAGCCGCCATGGGGAGAGGTTGTAATTTTCAAGATTAATTTCTCCTCTGTCGATAGCATCGAGAATATCCTGTGCCCACGGAACGAGAAGCCACACGATAGAGCAGTTTTCAGCAGATGCAGTTTCAATAATTGACTTTGGCTTTACACCTTTAAGGAGAACAGCTTTGCTGCCTGACTGTAAGCTGCCAAACCAGTGCATTTTTGCACCTGTGTGGTAGAGTGGGGGAATACAAAGAAATACGTCATCACGGTTCTGACCGTGGTGATTCTGCTCAACTAATGCGGAATGAACAAGGCTTTCGTGGTTGTGGAGGATAGCCTTGGGGAATCCTGTTGTACCCGATGAGAAGTAAATAGCCGCATTGTCCTCGTCAGTAAGAGTGATTTCGGGAGCTGTACTGGAGCAGTTTGCAACATTGCTGTCGTAATGCTCAGCAAATGAGGGGCAGCCCTCGCCTACGAAGAAAAGGAGGCGGTTTTTGCTGATTTCCTCAGCGATTTCCTCAACTCGTCCTATAAATTCAGGGCCGAACATAAGAATATCAACTTCTGCAAGGTCAAGGCAGTACTTGATTTCATCGGCTGTATAGCGGAAATTCAGCGGAACAGCTAACGCACCTGTTTTGAGGATACCGAAGTAAATGGGAAGCCATTCAAGGCAGTTCATAAGGAGAATTCCCACTTTATCGCCCTTCTGAACACCTCTTTCAAGGAGCATATTTGCGAAACGGTTAGCTTTTTCGTTGAAAACCGACCATGTGATTTCACGGCGGTATGGGCTGTCGGGAGCTGACTCAATAAGATTGTATTCTTTCCATGTTACACGGCGATTTTCAGTAATTTCGGGATTAACCTCCACGAGAGCAATGTCGCTGCCGTATAAATTGGCATTTCTTTCAAGTAATTCTGTAATTGGCATTTTATCTTTCCTTTCATTTTTTCTTTAATCAAACGAGTTATTAGAGATGCCCATATATTATTTTAACACAAAAAAGCGGAAAAGTAAATACTTTACCGCTTGTTATTTTAGCCAAAAAATCCTATGAATATTTGTTGGAAATGACATTATATAATTCCGAACAGTATAAAACCTACGGTATTTATAGCAAAATTGGCGAACATATGGACAAACCACGAGGGATAAATGTTGTCATTTCGTTCATTGAGGAAATTGAAAATACAGCCGCCCACAATTAATCCGAACATCAGAAGCAGCAGAACGCCGATGTTGAACATCTCAAAAAGCATACCGATGTGGTATACCGCAAATACGGCAGAACTGAAAATATAGGCTATTTTCCGTGATGTGTGTGTTTTCAGCGTCATAAATCCGAAGCCACGGAAGAAAAATTCCTCCAGAAATGAATTGCAAAGGGAAATATACAGGGAAACATAGAGGAAATTATCGGCGGTTATGCCCATACCCGATGTAAGACTTGATGTTACATTGGAATAATCGAATACATTTCGTGTGAGAAGAAATGCGGTTAAAATCACGGCATATACGGCAACTCCCAGCAGCAGCGACTTGAAAATTCCGCTTTTTCTGAATACGAAAAGGCTTTTGAAATCCTTGAAATCCTCTTTGTTTCTGATAAAGAAAATCATAGGCAAAGCTAAGAAAAACACTATTTTTATGGGGATTTTAACAAAGTAATTGGGCTGTAAAACTGCGTCAATAAGGCATACTATAATTGAAAATGCAAGGACAGCCGCCATAATCAGATATTTTTTCACGTTGTTTTCTCCTGTTCTTATCCAATATTAAACACACTCTTGACATATGCCGCAAATCCTCCCATAAAACAAACACACAGCACAGCAAGCAGAAGATATAAAGCTATAAGCAAAAACAAATATTTTTTATCTTTTTTTCTTAGTTTTAAAAAAATATAAATACTCGACGGAAGTGCAATAGCAAGCCATATAATCAATTCAATAAATCCCAGCAGTACAGATACATCCTTTTCGCCGCCTAAATCGTAGTTGTATCCCTTGGCATGTCCTGTTATATTCAGATAAATCAAGCCGAAGCAAATCGGAAATGTAAACGCTATGAAACACGACCATAGAAAATTAAGCCAATATAAAATTTTTGCTTTCACAAAATCGCCTCCGCAATAATTATTTTACATATTATACCATATTAAAACAGGAAAGTCAATAATAACAATAAAAAGGTCTGCCCGAAAGCAGACCTATTATATGAGTAATTGAATTACTTGATCATCTTAGCAACTTCGTCAGCGAGGTTGTCTTCCTTCTTCTCAACGCCTTCGCCTCTCTCGTAACGAACAACGTCAGTTACAGCGATTGTGCCGCCGAGGTTCTTAGCCTCTGCATCAACATAACCCTGAACGCTGAGCTTGTCATCCTTAACGAATGACTGCTCAAGGAGGCAGTTCTCAGAGTAGTACTTGTTGATCTTACCGTTGATGATGCCTTCCTTAACCTTCTCAGGCTTAGATGCCATCTTAGGATCCTCAGCCATCTGAGCGAGCATGATCTCCTTTTCCTTCTCAACAACCTCAGCAGGAACGTCTGCACGGCAGAGATAAGGAGCATTAAGAGCTGCGGACTGCATAGCAACGTCCTTACCGATTGCAGCAACTGCATCAGCATCAAGCTCTGTGTCCATCTTTACGAGAACACCGATGCTGCCGCCGTTGTGGATGTAAGAAGCAAGCTTACCTTCCATTCTAACGAAACGACGGATAACGATATTCTCTCTGATCTTCATACCAGCAAGTTCTGTAAGAACATCGCCGATTGTAGATGTACCGCCGCTGATAACCTCAGCCTTGAGAGCCTCAACGTCAGCAGGATTCTTCTCAATGATTGTATTTGCAACGCCTGCAACAAAGTTCTTGATATCATCTGTGTTTGCAGCGAAGTCTGTTTCTGTGTTTACTTCGAGGAGTACACCAACATTGCCGTTTACAACAGCTGTTACGATACCCTCAGCAGCAGCTCTGCCGCTCTTCTTAGCCTGTGTAGCAAGACCTTTTTCTCTGAGGAATTCGATAGCCTTATCCATATCGCCATCGTTAGCTTCGAGAGCCTTCTTACAGTCCATCATACCAACGCCTGTAGTGCTCATAAGTTCTTTAATCTCTGCAACGGAAACCTTTCCCATTGTTATTACCTCCTGATATTTAATAGTTATATAATCCGCAAAAACCCGAACATAATATTCGGGTTTTTGATTGTATTACTTGAATTATTCAGCCTCTGCCTCGTCAGCAGCAGCTTCTTCTGCGGGAGCTTCAACAGCCTCAGCAGCGTCATCGCCCTGTCTGCCTTCGATAACAGCGTTAGCGATTGTACCGGCAATAAGCTTTACAGCACGGATAGCGTCGTCGTTGCCGGGGATAACGTAATCAACTTCATCGGGATCGCAGTTTGTATCAACGATAGCAACGATCGGAATGTTGAGCTTCTTAGCCTCAGCAACAGCAATCTTTTCCTTGCGTGGGTCAACGATAAAGAGAGCTGCAGGGAGCTTCTTCATTGTCTTGATACCGCCGAGGAACTTCTCAAGCTTCTCGATTTCGAGGTTAAGCTTAACAACTTCCTTCTTGGGGAGAAGGTCAAATGTGCCGTCTTCTTCCATTGTGTGGAGCTGCTCTAATCTCTTGATACGAGTCTGGATTGTCTTGAAGTTTGTGAGCATACCGCCGAGCCATCTTGCGTTTACGTAGTGAGCACCTGCACGTGTAGCCTCCTCCTTAACGGAATCTCCAGCCTGCTTCTTTGTACCTACGAAAAGAACTTCGCCGCCCTGAGCTGCAATGTCACGAACGAACATATAAGCATCTTCGAGCTTCTTTACTGTCTTCTGAAGGTCAATGATATAAATACCATTTCTCTCTGTGAAGATGTAGGGTGCCATTTTTGGGTTCCAGCGTCTTGTCTGATGTCCGAAGTGAACGCCAGCTTCAAGAAGCTGCTTCATTGAAACTACTGCCATTGTGGTAGTCCTCCTTAAAATTGGTTAATATTTAATCCTCCGCAGAATTTAGCTTATATGCCACGTCCGCAGACGCACCGACCTATAAAAACCCTGCGTGTGAATTGCCTAATCATTATACCATATTTCCGTAAATTTGGCAATATCTAACCGAACAAACTTTTAAAACACCAAAATTTATTTTTTGTGCATTTTGCAACAGAAGAATCAACCAGAATTGTTTCGCTGCCGATTACCTTAATGGAGGTGCAGGGGAGTTCCACGTCATCTTCCTTGCCGAAAAGTCCGAAAAATCGGTATCCGCCGTAGATTATAACGGAGAGGATTTCGGATTTTTCCGTATCCATACGCACATCGTCGATATAGCCGAGCCGTTCGCCTGTTTTTACGTCAATGACTTCTTTTTTCTTGATTTCTTCAAGACTGCATATCATAAAAATCGCCCCTTTTGGCTATTTTATGCAAATATACTTGTCTTTTATCCACAATATATTTCAATTGCCGCAGCCATAAATTCAGCCGTACCCTCGCCGTGCTTGTTGATGTTTTCTTTGAATCGTTCATCAGCGGTGTACATTTTGCCCAGTCCCGACAAAATTTCCTTTGTGCAGTTATAGTAGTTGGCGGAAATAAAGTCCTGCCATTTTTTAACAAGTGCCTGTGTTTCGGCATTTTCGGGAGCAAGTCCATTGCTTTTGCATTGTGCAAATTCCGCCATAAGGCTGTCCATTCCGCTGTTTAAATCCTTCCATTTTTCCAGTGAATAGGATTTTGTTTTCTCGGCACTTTCTTTATAAGCGGCGGTATTTCCCCATTTTTCCTGTGCCTCCTTATCGTATTCTTCACGCTTTTTCTCAAATTCGCTGTTGTCAAATATGTTCATAGCTATTTTTTCTCCTTTCATAGCTTTGTCAAGAGCCGAAATCAGCCTTTCAAGCCGCTGTTTTTTCAGCGTCAGCAGATTTTTCTGCTCTTTTAATGCGGATTTTTTATTGTAATCGGGGGAGCTGAGAATTGACATTATACTTTTAAGAGGGAAGTCAAGCTCCCGATAAAAGAGGATTTCCTGCATACGTTCAAGATTTTCCTCATCATAGAAACGGTAGCCGTTTTGTTCGTCAACAATGGACGGCTTCAAAAGTCCGATTTCGTCATAATAGTGAAGTGTGCGTATACTCACACCTGTCAGTTTTGCAAATTCTCTTATCAGCATTTTCATCAAATCATCTCCTTAATATTGCTCCGCCAATTATATTATACACTATGACGTAACGTCAATGTCAATAGGTTTTTTGAAAAATTTTTCGGGAATTTTAAGAGGATAATCGCTAAAATATATAACAAGAAATTGTTGAAAACTATTGTAAGTAATAAATAAAATTCGATGTTGACGATTAGTGAAAAGGTAGAAATAAAAAATTATTTTTCAATATTCAACCATTTTTGGTTGAAAAATGCCCCGATTCCGCCTATTAGTGAAGGGGTATGTACAGTTGGGAGGCTGGAACAGCCCCTCGGAAAGGGGTGAGAAAAATCATAAGCACAATCATTGTTGCCCTTATTTCTCTTGTGGGAACTCTCGTAGGCTCACTTGGAGGAATAATGGTAAGCTCCAAGCTGACAAATTACCGCATTGAACAGCTGGAGAAAAAAGTTGACAAGCACAATAATTTCGCCGAGAAAATACCTCTCATTAATGAGCGTATGGACGAAATTACAAGGCGACTGGAGGTGGTTGAGCGTGATAGGGAAAATTATTAAGCTCATTGACGTGAAAAGCATTGTGACGCTTACTCTTACGGCTGCATTTGTGAAAATGTCGTTGAAAGGGCTGATTTCCCCTGAACAGTTTCAGACGGTTTTTACAACGGTAATTGCATTTTATTTCGGAGTGCAGTTCAACAAGAACAGTACGGTAAATCAGCAGAAATTATAGTGAACGTCAAATATAATTTGATATTCACTATAATTAATGATTTAAAGTGCCTCGCACATCCGCAAACTTTAGTTTGCGGATGTGCGGATCGGCAAATAGCAAACGCCAAAAGATTTTGTCGTTTGCTATAAATAAAGAAAGGTGAGGTTTGATTTATGGCTTTAATGATGCGAAGTGAAGAACATATCAAATATGAAGACGGCAAGGATATTGTAAGAGTGGAATTTGATGTGGATACGATTGAGGAACTTCCTGTTCCTGCTTTAATCGGAGAAAAGAAACTCTGTATGGGTTCAACGGCTCTTGTTATCAAGGAAGGATTACTTGTAATTCTCAACGGAAGCGGAGCCTGGATGGATTGTGCAGGCACAAAGATAAAGGGGTGATAGTATGAATTTACATGATATATTTTGTGCCACAAGTATAGCAGGAGCGAATTGTGGCGGAGAGGGTACAACAAGGGAAGCAAGCTATTCACTGATTGAAAAAATCACAGTTTCCGTAAGTGATATTTCCATGATAATGCGTACAAATGAGCCTGACGGAACACCATATGATTTCAAAAAAGTAATGATAAAGCTTACTGCTCCTAAAGGCGGAGGAACGGCAGTTGGTCAGATAAATTTAAATACCAGCTGTGTTGCAATGTGGCGAAATGATGTTATTGCTCCGGATAATACAAGAGTTAGTATAGTAAAAGCCTCCATTGAAAATGGATATGTTAACACAATATCATTATGCGGTCAATCCATGGCAGAACGTATAATACCTACCTATAAAGCGGAATACATTTTTTTGAAAATGGAAAATATAAATTCGATATCAGCTTTTATTGATTCTGATTCGATTAAATTCCCTATAGGAACAGTATTGGAAATTTACGCTGTAAGAAATTGAGGTGTGTTATGAGTAAAATTGATTTGAATGGAGTAATCCGTGATATGACATCAGATGAAGAAGAGAATTTCTTTGGTGAAACGGTAGAGGAGTATATTGAAAATGATGATGATGACGTACAAGCATAATAATAATGAAAGACTTACATCGCATTTTTCCGTTGGGGAGTTTCGCTGTAAATGCGGAAAAAGTCACGATACAAAGCTTGACGGTGAGTTGGTGGAAAAGCTGGAGGAACTTCGTACTTTGCTTGACTGCTCCAAGATAATTGTCAATTCGGGTTATCGTTGTCCCGACCATGACAGAAATGTAGGCGGCAGCGGCGGTGGTATGCACACAAAGGGGCAGGCGGCAGATATTGTCTGCTATGACAAGCTGGGGAATATTATCCCATCGGGAGTTGTCTGCTGTGCCGCACAGGAAATCGGATTTGGCGGAATTGCCAACATTGACAGTACATATACCGCAGTTCATGTTGATACCAGAAGCGGCAATAAATGGTACGGTGACGAGGCGGTTCCCGGAGGAACTTCTGCCAGCGTATGTACGGATTTTTACAAATACTACGGCTTGGACAAGGCTGAAAATGACGTAAAAACGGGAACAATTGAGATTGACGGAGTGAAATACAAGTACACTCTTGAAAAGGTGTAAAAAATGGGGCGATTTCACATAAGTGTGTTGTAACACTTAAAACTTTATATAAATAAGAGCTTTTTAAAAAAAGGTAGAGGACTTAAATAAAACTCATTTGAAAAGACTTCTTGACCCGAATGAAAAGACTTGCCTTTTTCTTATAAAAAATCCCCTCTCATCAAAAGTCAGCAAAGGGAGGGAAAAAGGGGGAAGGGAAAGGAGAGCCCAGAGAGGAAAACCGTAGGGGAAAAAGGGAGGGAAATGCTGACTTTTGTGCTAGTTTTCTTTTTCCCTCCCTTTTGCCCCGTAGGTGTTCCTCTCTGGTGAGAAATTGCCCTTTCGTATTTACCATATATAGAAAAAGCAAAGTTTAGGATGTTACAGCGTATAAGGGGCGATGCAACATCGCCCCTTATATAAAAGATATAATTATAAACCAAAAATTAAAGCGAACTCATAAAATAAACGGCTTTTCCAAGAATTCGTATACTATTCAACTCCTCGCCTGTATAGACGAATGGCTCGTATCGTGGATTTTCGGGGAAAAGTACAAGACGTGATTTTTCGGGATAGTAGTAGACTTTTTTCAGAGTTGCCTCGTCCTCAATAATTACAGCGGCAATATCCCCATTGTTCACCATGGGCATTTCCTTTATAAAAACAAGGTCGCCGTCGTTAATTCGGGCATTTATCATACTGTCGCCCTTGGCACGGAGACAGAAATCCGCAGTAATATCCATATCCGCCATAACGTAGCTGCTTTTGTCCTCGTCGGCAAAAATAGGCTCACCGCAGGCAATTTCGCCTAAAAGGGGAAAACGCTTCATATGAATAGGGCGGATATTGCTGTATTTTTCGCATAAATCCTCAATTGTCATTTCGGTTGATTCGTCATTGAGAAAATAAGCCTGCGGGACGTTGAGTGCTTTGGCGAAAAGCTCAATTTTGTTTCTCGGCAGGTCATTCAACCCTTTTTCGATTTTATTGACCGAGGAACGTGTTTTGTAGCCTGTTTTTTCAGCCAGTTCATCTTGCGTCATTCCCAGTTCAATGCGTCTTTCTTTTATGAGATTTCCTAAATCTGCCATAAAAACATCTCCTTTTTGTTGATATTAATTCTATTGCTCCCCCAATTAACTCTTGAATTTTCTATTTTGCTTGGAGAGCAAAATTCTGCGTCAGAAAACCTCACAATACGGCAGTATTCTTTCGGCTTTCTTCCTTGCCTTTTGCTCCCCAAGCTTCATATAATTCTTCAAGAGTTAGTTGGTGGAGCAATATTTTCTTTATTATAACATTCTGTATCTTTTTTGTCAACAACTTTTTGAAAGTTATCAACAGAAATGTTTAAATTCAGCAAAATGCTGTAATACACAAGAAAAAACAAAGGGAGATTAGTTTACAATTGCCAAAAATATGAAAATCAAAAAGAAATTTCCAAAAGCTGTTGACAAATCTTCAACAATATGGTATAATACAATTGTTGAATGAAATTCTACAAAAATAACGGAGGTATAAACCCATGAACAGAAAAAATTTTGAGAAGAAACCCGAGCATATCAACCACAATCAGCGTTTTAAGTTAAATTATGTCATCCGCAACACGGGAACGGGTGCATACCTTTGCGATGAAAAGCTGAATACACGCATTTTCAACACAATCGGGGAGGCTGAGCGTGAGTGTGAAAGACTTCACCTCAACCAGTATTCCTACGAAACAATGGTTGTAGTTGTAAGCGAAAAGGTTTGTTTATCGACATTAGTCTAATACCAATACCTAAAACAACGGGCGAAATTCTCGCCCGTTGTTTTCGTATTTGCCGATTATTCGCTGATTTTTCTTGCTTCAATGTAGAAACGCTTGTCGTCAGCGTGTCCCATTGAGAATGTCTTTCTTGGAAGTGCACCGTCCTTGATAACTGTGGGGAAAAGCTGTGCTTTGTCCATATCAGGGAGGATAAATGCAATTCCGCTGTGCTTTTCAGCAAGTGTCTTTACGTTGTCGATACCGTGGATATAGTCGATTTTTCCGCCATTTTCCTTGATATAACCGTCAAGATAATTCTGAAGTGAGCCAACTGAAAGGTTGGAAGATGTGTTGTGAATGTAGAGCTTCTGCTCCTTGCCGCCGCATACGATTTCAACCCACTGGTCAGCAGGTGCATCGGAAAGTGCGAGAGCATCTGTAAGACCTGCAATGAGCTTATCGCAGTCAACATCGTATACAAGGCGATAAATAGCCTCAAATTTAAGAGCGTCGCTGTGGAGATTTACGATTTCAGCAAGGGCATAACGTGCAGGATGATTTGACATATCCTTATCGGGATTTGCTTTTTTAAGCTGCTCATAGAATTCCTTAGCAGTAGCGAGGGAGTGATTTCCGTCACCCATTGCGTAAAGAAGTACGGGAGAATTTTCAAGGTTGTACTTCTTATTGAATGTATCAGCATCGCCGAGAGCAGCAAGGGCTTCATTGATTTTGCCCTGTGCAGCCTCGTCAACGAGATAACCGCTGATGCTGCCGCCGTTCTGCATAAGCTTTGTGTCGTAAAGCTTTGTCATAGCGTCCTTATTAACAGCCTCGATTACTGTTTCATCGGGGTCGTCAATGAGAATCATAATGTGTGGGAGTTCAAGAGCTGCACCCTGACGAACTTTTATACGGGGAGGAATACGCTCAATTACAGTTGCCTCTGTAGCACGAACCTCGGAAGTGCTGCCCTTTGAGAAATCGTATTCTTCAAGGTCAATTGTTCCGATGAGTCCCTTGCGGACAATGCCGTTGCTCTGGATACGCTCAACATAAACCATAGCGTCCTTGTACTCTGTGAAAATTCCGTTTTCAAGGCACTTGTCCATATTGTCGTGGATAGCGTCAATACGCTGTGCTACATCATTTTCCTCAAGATAAAGCTCGGGGAGAATAAGACCGAGAGTTGAAGGACTGCCCTCTGTTTCAGCCTTTACCGCATCCCAGTATTCAGGCTCGCTGGTGTACTGGTCGCAGGCAATAACTGCCCATTTTTCCATATCCACAGAAGAATTGGGGATAAGGATATTACCGTTGTGAAATGCTGTCTGTTTCATATTTTTATTACTCCTTGTAATTTTTTAGCGTTTGATTGAGTCGTGACAGGGGAAGCCCTACCACGTTGAAATAGTCGCCGTTGATTTTTTCGATAAGCAGGGCGGCTTTTCCCTGTATACCGTAACCTCCTGCCTTGTCGTAAGGCTCATCGGTTGAAATATAGTCCTCAATTTCCTCAGCTGTAAGCTGTCGGAAAGTGACATCGGTTATTTCTGTAAATGCGATTTTTTCTCCCTTTGAGATAATGCAGCAGCCTGTGGCAACCTGATGAGTACGCCCCGAAAGCATATTCATAAATCGGCGGCATTCCTCTTTATCCTTGGGTTTTCCGAGAATTTCCTCGCTGCAGATAACAGTTGTATCACAGCCGATAACCACATCATCGGGATAAATTTCAGCAGCGGCAGCCGCTTTGATTTCCGCAAGATATTCTGATGCTGTCAAAACAGGAATTCCCTGTGGAAGTGTTTCGTCAGCGTCAATGGAAACTGCCGAAAAATCGGGAGTTATAACGCTCATAAGCTCTCTCCGTCTTGGAGATGTAGATGCAAGAATAATACTCATAATTTTTACTCCAAAACTTCAAGTACTTCGTTTGTTTCAAGAAGTCTGAGGAACTCAAAACGTGCCTCATCACGACATTCGGGCTTAATCATATAGTACATATAATGTTCAAGGAGGTTGAATGTTTCGAAAGTGCGTCCCTCGATTTTGAACTGTTCAAAGCCCATAGGAATATATTTTTCCCAGATTTCATCGGGAGAAATGTGGTTTTTCAGCTTTTTTACATCAAAAAGACTTCTGCCTGCACAGTTGCAGTCAACGAACTTCTGAATTTCGGGATGTTCACGGAGAAGCCGCTCCTGATTGAAAGGCACATCACGGTATTTTCTCACGTGGTTGGCATAGGCAATCTGCTGGAGTCCGATAGCGTTGTAATGCTCAGAGCGAATGGGGCAATTGGGGTTACAGCAGGCATTTACAAGAAGTTCACATTTGCTTTTATCCGTGATTTTCTCCAGTGTTTCGAAATCGTGGTTGAGGTCGTAGTCGATAACTACAATGTGGTAATCCTTTTCAACTTCGCTGCAAAGCTGTTCACCGTCGGTTATACGCTTGCAGGTGGAGCTTGTGATTTTATACTTCGGGAAATTTTTTCTTATGTAATCCTCCAGAATAGGGGATACTACGATAGCCTCGTTCAGACCATTATTGGCGAGATTAAGCACCATATTGCAGAAATCATCGCTGAGATGCTTTTTTTCGAGGACGGGATTTGTAAAAGTAAATCTCAGAGGAATTCCTCTGTCATTGAATGTCTTAATAACTCCCTTTACGAAATTTTTGTCGCATATTCCGCCTTGTGTACGTCCGCCATTCCACAGAGAGGGGGGGAATACGCCGTAAAACGAGGCGATTTCAACGCCCTCACGGAAAAATTCAGGACGGCGAGCGAGGAATTCCGCAAAAATAAGATTGAATTTGAAATGACCTGCAAAATCAGGCAGGTGAAAACGTGCTTTCATAGCTGAGTCCTTTCTAAAAATGATATTATTATTATAACACATTTTTATTTAAATGGCAATGCTTTGCAGAAAAAATGATGCAGAATGTTCTGCTTTATTTTTCTCCATTATTTGAAATGTTATTATAATAGCTATATATTTCACCGTCAATGCCTAAACTTGAAGGGTGCCAGATTCCGGAATCTTTCAAATTATAATTGCTAGCTATTTTTCCTTCAATAAATTCTGCTTGATTTTTTCTCAAAATATTTCTTGAACTCTCAGTCTTATCATTTTCATTCATCGAAATAAGAGAATAAATGTACGGGGCATTTTTTTGTAACTCGTTCTGCATTTCGATATACTTATCAATATTTACTTCTAAAAATTCAACCTCAGAAACTTCATCGCTCCATAAGTCTTGATAATTTTTTGTTTTAGTTAAATTATCTTGAATAATACCAATCAGTTGTTTTATATGTACATTAATTTCATTTATTGCATATTTAAAGTATTTACAAACTGCTATATTCTTGTATAAACGCTTATTTTCTTTAGTTTTTATTGCAAGTATCCATACCATTTGATTATCGGATGCAAAACCAGTGCCTTTACAGGACTCTATATATGTTCTTGTTTTTTGGTTAAGAGCTTGTGAAAACTCCGAAATGTCATCTTCTGTATCCCATATAGGGTTTCCATTACAATCTTTTAATATATATTTGTTATCTTTCTTTTCAATACTACATATTGTCTTTGTACAATAATCTAACATATACTTAAATCACCAACTTCAAAAATTTTTTTATTATAGATACTTTTTATCAGCAACACTATTCCGAAAAAGTGAGTTTTAGAGATGCTCATAACTTATTCCCCAAGAAATTCGAGAATTCTGTCAAGGTTATCAAGTGCCGCTTTTCTGCCTGCACGGTATACCTCTAAAAGCTTATCGGGGTTATGCTCAACGTGTCCGACTTCAAGCTTTTTCGGGGGAGCGATTACAAATGCCCTGCCCTCAGATTCAGATTGGCGGATATATTCAAGCTGGTCGTTGTACATTTTTGCACGCTCTGAATAAGTCTTTACAAGCTTTGTATATTTCTTGTAAACTGATTTTACAAGCTTAATGCTTTTGCTTGGCTTTTTTTTGTAATCCCTCGGCTGTGTGAGAATGACGATATTTCGCTCAAAACCGTGTCTTTCCATAAAGCTCAGCGGAATAGAATCAGAAATTCCGCCGTCAAGGAATTTCCGTCCGTCAATTTCAACTATACGTGACGCAAGGGGCATTGATGCAGATGCACGAATCCACTCTAAACCCTCATAATCGGCTTTATTCAGCTTTTTGTAGACAGGTTTTCCCGTTTCAACATCGGTGCAGACAACGTAAAATACCATAGGATTTCTGTTGAATTCATCGTAATCAAAAATATCAAGTTCATCGGGCATAGTGTGATAGCAGAATTTTGCCCCGAACATATCACCTGTAGTTATGAGAGAATACAAGCTGCAATAGCGTTTATCACGGCAGAACCGCAGATTATAGCGGATTGCCCTGCCTTTCTGACGGGATTTGTAGTTGCAGCCGAAGCAAGCACCTGCGGAAACTCCTACCGCACCGTCAAAAACTATGTCATTTTCCATAAGCACATCAGTTACACCGGCGGTGAACATTCCACGCATTGCACCGCCCTCCATAACAAGACCGTATTTCATATGTATTTTTCCTTTCGTTTATATGATTCCTTCAAGGTCAAAGTGTGGCAGATATTCCTCACGTGCGGAGGTTATATCCTGCGTAAATCCCTTTATACCGAGGTTTTCTGCATATCTCACAACTGAGTTATACTCCATTTTCGTAATCCGCCGTTTCAGTTCGGGATAATCCGAACTTATAAAATCAAAGGGTGTATATTGGCTCATAATGCTCACAAGTCGGCTGTCCGAGGAAGTATTTTCCGCTATCCAGTCCAAAATCCGCATACTGTCATGGCGGCAGTTTGGCAGCACAAGATGACGTATTATCGTGCCTTTCAGCAGTTTTCCCTTATCGTCATATTTTAGTTTCCCCACCTGTTCAATCATTTCCGTAACGGCATCAGTTGCCTGTTGGAAGTAATCGGGAGCAGATGAATATTTTCGGGAAATATCCGCCGAAAAATACTTTATATCGGGGAGATAAACGTCAATATAGCCGTCGAGTCGCTTAATCGTTTCCCTCAATTCATATCCGCCGCAGTTGTACACAACGGGGATTTTCAGCTGTGATTTCACCCTGTCAAGGGCAGAAATGATGTGTGGGAGGAAATGAGTTGCGGTTACAAGTTCAATATTTTCCGCACCTCTGTCCTGTAATTGAAGAAAGATTTCTCCCAGTTTTTCGGCAGTTACAGCCATTCCATAGCCGTTATTGCTGATTTCGCTGTTCTGGCAGTAAACGCATCTGAGGCTGCAGCCCGAAAAAAATACAGTTCCTGCACCGTTTTCGCATGATATGCAGGGTTCTTCCCATTGGTGCAGAGATGCTTTTGCAGCTTTTAGTTCAGCTGACATTCCGCAATATCCCGTGGTTTCATAGCGATTTACACCGCATTTTCTGGGACATAAGCGGCAGGAAATATAATCGTCAAACATTGTCATTCACCGTTCATAAGTCTGAAAATTTCATCAGCCGTGGCAAGTCCCGAGGAAAAAGCAGTTGCTCCTCCGCAAGCTGTGCCGAGGTTGAGAGCGTAGTCATAGCCGCCCTTTTCATAGCCTGCAATAAAGCCTGCAACCATTGAATCACCCGCACCGACAGTGTTTTTTACAGTTCCCGAAAATGCTGATTTTGTGAGGATTTCACCGTTTTCATCAACAAGAACTGCACCTGCTTCACCCATGGAAACGAGGACATTTACCGCCCCTGCCTCTTTCAGTTTCAAGGCATATTCAGCGGCTTTTTCAGTTGTATCAATGGTAACATTAAACAGATTTCCCAGTTCGATATTGTTGGGTTTGACGAGAAAAGGCTTATATTTAAGTACTTTAAGGAGGAGTTCTCCCGATGCGTCAACGACTGCACGGATATTTTTCCCTTGAAGCCTTTCGAGGATTTTTTCGTATATATCATCAGAAAGTGAGGGCGGAATACTGCCTGCAAGAACGATTGTATCGCCATTGCCGATTTTTTCAAGCTTTTGGAAAAGCTCATCAACCTTATTTTCGGGAATATCGGGACCGTTTCCGTTCAGTTCCGTTTCCGTGGGAGCATTGTTGCGAAGCTTTATATTAATCCGTGAAAATCCCTTTTCAAGGCGGACAAAATCTGTTTCAACGCCCATTTCGCCGATGCCTTTTTCAATTGCTTCTCCTGTGAAGCCTGCAACGAAGCCTGTGGCAATTGAGGGGATTTCAAGCTGTTTCAGAACAAGGGAAACATTTATGCCCTTTCCGCCGAAGAATATTTCACCGCCGCCAAGTCGATTTACCTGACCAATGGCGATTTCTTCGCAATTTGCGGCATAATCAACGGCAGGGTTGAGGGTTACTGTGTATATCATTTACTAATTCTCCTAAAAAATAGTTACTTTTATTATATCACTATTTTGCGAAAAATGCAATAGTTTTGAGTTTACTTAAATTTTCTTGAAATTCTTAAAAATTAAGCTTGATTTTTGCTGAAGGATATGATATAATAAAATTAATAGGGAATTTCCCTTGGTTTTCGGGTAAAAAATTAAAGATTAATTAAATTAAGGAGTTAATTGCTATGAAAAATTATATTAAAAAATCCTTAACAATTATTTCTGCCGCAGTAACTGCTCTTTCTCTTACTGCAAGTCTGCCTGCTGCAACTGCCGCAGACAGCGGAGTGCTGAAATATGAGTTTGAGGACGGAAAATGCAGCGGCGGTGCAATTTATATGGGCGTTGAGGATGTTCCCTCGGATAAAATGCCTGAAAATGCCGATTTTTCGGGATATTCAGGCAACGGATTTGCTTATCTCGACCAAAAAGGCACAACTCTTTCCGTTGAGGTTGATGTTCCCGAAGCAGGTCTTTATGAGTTGGCAATCAGCTATTGTGAGCCAAGTGACCCAAATAAAAAAGTGCAGTATCTCAACGTAAACGGCGTTAATCAGGGAGAGGTAAGTTTCCCCTATAATACGTCGTTTGAGGAAGCGTCGGGAGGAGTTGTAAATCTCAAAGAGGGCAAAAATACAATTGAATTGAAAGCCTACTGGGGATACACATATTACGACTATCTCACTATAAAGCCTGCGGATAAGAGTCTTACAACTCTTTCGCCTACAAGAACGCTGTCAAACCCCAATGCCTCCGATTCCGCAAAAAGGCTGTATAACTTCCTCTGCGACACCTACGGCAACCATATTATTGCAGGTCAGCAGGAATACTGCGGCTCTCATAACTACAATTCGTGGAATGACCCCGACACTTATATTAAGGATAACGAGGCTGAATTTGACTATATAAAGGAGCAGACAGGAGAACTTCCTGCAATCCGTGGAATTGATTTTCTTGCCTATAATACGACATCTGACTGGCGTGACCAGGCTCCCGAAAGATGTATTGAATGGACTAATAAATACAAGGGAATTGCAACTGTAACGTGGCATTGGAATGTTCCATGCGAGGAGGGAAGTTCCGAAACTGCATTCTATGTTGAGTCTGCAAGTGCCACATATACTACATTCAGCATTTCAAAGGCACTCACCGAGGGTACATGGGAAAATGAAGTTCTCATGGCGGATATTGACCTTATCGCAAAGGAACTTACAAAGCTGAAAGAGGCTGATGTGCCGATTTTATGGCGTCCGCTTCACGAGGCTGAGGGTGCATGGTTCTGGTGGGGTGCGGAAGGCCCTGAGCCATGCAAGGAGCTGTATCGCCTGCTTTATGACAAGCTGACCAACGACTACGGTTTGGATAACCTCATCTGGACATGGACAAGCTACACATTCCCCACATCTGCCGCATGGTATCCCGGTGATGACGTGGTTGACCTTGTGGGCTATGACAAGTATAACGCAGTTGACGGAATGCCCAATTTAAGCTCAATTTCCTCAACTTTCTACAGTCTTGTGCAGAGTACAAATGGTCAGAAAATGGTAGCAATGACGGAAAATGACAGTATTCCCTCTCTTGAAAATCTTGTAAATGACAAGGCGGCATGGCTTTATTTCTGCCCTTGGTATATGAATTATCTCACAAGTGAGCAAAATAATCCCGTGGAAAATCTTGTGGAAATCTATCAGAGCGAATACTGCATAACTCTTGATGAACTCCCCGACCTTAAAACATATCCCATAACTGAGGGCGAAACACCTGTGCAGACTACAAAGCCTGCCGCAACCACAACAAAGCCTGTAACAACTACAAAACCAACTACAAAGCCTGTTACAACAACTACAAAGCCGCAGGGTACAACAGTTCCCGAAGATATTGTATACGGCGATGCAAACTGTGACGGAGTTGTTACAATTGCCGATGCTGCCGCAATATTGCAGTTTATCGGAAATCCTGACAGATACAGCCTGTCGGAGCAGGGTGAGAAAAATGCTGATTGTTCCGATAGCGGCAGCGGAATTACCGTAGCCGATGCAATTGCAATTCAGAAATTTGATGCAAAGCAGATTGAAACGCTCCCCGAATAAATTAACATCATAGCTGTTTTTTCAAAAGGGGGTTTAGAGATGCCCTTAAGATTATTATTGCTCCACCAATTATACCTTGCCAAAAAGACGAAAGCAGAAAGGAAATTTATCAAGGAAGAAAAATGCAGGAATGCTACCGCATTTCAAGTTTTTCTGACGAAGAGAAATTTTCTTTATGCCGAGTATTTGACGGCAA
>JAFSBM010000198.1 GCA_017437285.1 Ruminococcus sp.
AAAAGTAGTTTTGAAACGGTGGAGGTCAAACAGGAGTACAGCAGTCGGAAGTTTGAGAATCAGATTTTCCATCGACTCGACCTCCAGAAGCTGCGGGAAGCGATGCAGCAGCTGAACGATGAGGAACGCAGGCTGATCGAGGTGTATTATTGGGATGAAATGACCATGCAGGAGATCGCCGATGTGTTCGGTATCAGCAAAATGGCTGTGTCCAAGCGGCATCAGAAAATTCTGGACAAAATGAGAGCTACCGTCATCGGGCGGTAGTTCTTTTCATTTTTTAGAAAAATTTTCAAAAAAGTGGTTTACAAACTGTTTCCGAGTGTCCTTAATAGTAGAGGGCACTCATTTTTTATGGGCTGTTGAAATGGTGAAAGCCACAGCCCTCCCTCTGTTTCATTCGCTGTGCGTAGCACGGCGTGATATATCCATCGTTGAAAGGAGGTTCTGCATATCCCAAAAATCGAAAGGACGTGATAACATGAAAAAACTCGAAACAAAATCCTGCGAAGAAATCATGAGTACCGCATACAAACCGCTTGAGTATTGCATTGACGGTTTGTTGACTCAGGGCTTGTATATTCTCGCAGGTGCACCGAAGGTAGGTAAGTCATGGTTGGCACTCGACATATGTCTTTCGGTTGCAAAGGGTGAAGATGTGCTGAAACACCGGACGAACATCGGCACTGCACTCTATCTTTGCCTTGAGGACAGCTACCACCGCATTCAGAATCGTTTGTATGAACTCACAGACGAACCGACGGAGAATCTGTACTTTGCAATCATGTCGGAATCTCTCGGTAACGGATTGGAAACGCAGATAGAAAAATTCAAGTCAGAGCATCCCGACACAAAGCTGATTGTCATTGACACCTTGCAGATGGTGCGTAACGAAAAGGATTGTGGTTACAGTGCAGACTACAAGGAACTGTCAATCCTCAAAGCACTTGCTGACAAGCTTGCAATCACGATTCTGCTTGTGCATCACACAAGAAAGTGTTATGACTCTGATCCGTTCAATATGATTTCAGGTTCAACAGGCATCAGCGGTTGTGTGGACGGGAGCATGGTTCTGCTGGAATCAAAGCGTGGAAGTCGTGAAGCAAAGCTTTACTGTGTTGGTCGTGATATTGAGAATCAGGAGTACAGGGTTCTGTTTCATGATCACAGGTGGACTCCATGCGATGAAATCGCACCAACACCTCCTGACATTTTCTCTTTCGCTATTCATGATTTCATGGTGGAACAGCGGTCGTTCATTGGTTCTGCAACAACGCTGTGTGACCTGCTGTATCAGAAATTCAATCAGAAGTATTTCCCGAACCGATTGAGTCGTGATCTGATTCAGCACACAGAAGAACTGCAGCACTATGGTGTGCTGTTCAGTTTCAGAAGAAGTCATGGTTGTAGAATTCTGGAACTTAAATATATCGCTTCGGGTGACAGTAGTGACGGTAGAATTCTATGGGTGGAGGTCTTGGATTCTACCGGCACCCGAAATCCTGAGAATGTCGAATCTGCGTTGTTTCAGTGCGGTGGCAGCAGTGAAACGGGTGCCGGTAACTCGCAAACGGGTGACGGTAGAACGGCTTCGGGTGACAGTAACTTTATCGAAACCACCGAACTCCCTGTCAGCGTTTTGTGAGCGATTTGTGCCCTCGGAATTGCCGTGGGGCAGTTTATCGGGAATCCACACAGGACGGCACACGGACGAACGTGAAGCGTTTGTGGGCGCATTATGCCCGCAATAGAAATACAGGGTTTTGGGGTTCACCGAAAGTAAACCTTTGGTTTGTAAACCTTTGGTTTGCCAGCATCGCATTCGGCAGTCCGCACAGCGGCCCACCGAACGCAGCTGGTCGGGGCGTACCCCGAACCCCTTACGGCGAGCCGCCGCTCCCAATTGTGCCTCCGCACAGTTCCTGCGGACACATAGTCATCGTGTCGGCACGTTGAAAGTAATCCCAAACGGAAAGTAAAAAGAAGGAGAGTGATGCCATGAGGAAACGAAATGTTACAATCACAATCCGCTGCACCGAGAACGAGCGTCAGCGGATCTACAACAAGGCTCGTCAGCATGGATTGACACTGAGTGACTTCGTACTGCGGTCGGCACTCGGCAAGAAAATTGTTACCGCCAACGGACTTGCAGATGTACTGAAAGAGCAGAAGTCCATCGGTCGAAACCTCAATCAGATTGCTGTGCTGGGGAATATGGGGCGGCTGAATGCTGTCAATCTTGATCGGCTGGTTGAGCAACACGAACGTGCAACGGCAGCCCTTTGTGAGATTGCAAAGGCGGTTGCCCTGAGCCGAGGGTAGAACCTGTTTGAGGCGAACGGGTATCTGCAAGGGACGCCCTTCGGGTGTGCAGCCATTGGATTGGAGGGATGTAGCGATGCCAATTATCCATTTCATTAACAGCAAAACGCAGACCACAGGCGGCATGAAAAATGTCCTTGCCTACGTTACAAGGACGGAGAAAACCAAGTCTGAGGACAAGCAATATGTAACGGCTTTGAACTGTAATACTGCTACTGCTTACGAAGAAATGATTTCAACCAAGAACACCTATCACAAGAACAGCGGTCGGATGTACTATCATCTGGTGCAGTCGTTTCCGAAAGGTGATGGTACTCCGCCGGAGCTTGCACATCAGATTGCTGTTGAGCTTGCAGAGAAAGCGTTCGGGATATATGAGTGCGTGGTGGCAACGCACATCGACCGGGAGCATATCCATTCGCATATTGTGTTCAATTCGGTGAGCTTTGAGGATGGCAGAAAGTATCATTCCAACGGAAACACCGTGCAGGAGCTGATGGATTTATCCGATGAAATCTGTATGCGATACGGTGTGGCGGTGCTGGACAAGCATCAGCAAGAGAAAAGAGATGTCCTCTCCGACCGTGAATATCGCTCGGCGGTGCGTGGGGAGAGCTGGAAATTCCAGCTGATGAATGCGGTCACAGAAGTCATGAAGCAAGCAAAATCAAAGAAGCAGTTTGTGTTCATGATGAAGCAATTGGGCTACGGCGTGAGGTGGGAGAACTCACGGAAGTATATCACCTACACTTGCCCGAACGGAAGAAAGTGCCGCTGTGCTAAATTGCACGGCGAGAAATTTTTAAAGGAGATGATGGAGTATGAATTCAAAATTAGACGTGAATGCCTTGATGGAACGCAACAAATCCGACTTACAGGCGGCGGAGGAAACCATGCCTATGGTGGCAGTGGACAACAGGAATTGGACGGCGGTGATCAGCCTGCTGAAAAGATCCTGCGAGGTGCAGGAGGAACTGCTGAAGTCGCAGGGCGAGCTGATGACCAAACAGGATTCGGTAAATCTGGTGAATCAACAGATCAGAATCCAACGAGAAACGCTGAAAAATCTGGAACAGCATCAGGAAGAAACGATTCAGATGTTGCAATCATCCACACAGGAATTACAGTCACAGGCTGGGAAGCTGAACGAGGAATACTGCTCCAGGCTGAAAAGTTTAGAAGAATGGAAACACAAAACGCAATCGAAAATGCTCAGGTGGGTTGTGATTTCACAGTCGGTGCTGTTGATCTTGTCGCTGGCATTGCAGATGTGGCTTCGATAGTAGATGAGCCGACAGAGGATGAGGACATCGAACGGCACAGTGACAGCAAGGTGCTGGCAGAAGAAATCCGACGTAAGGAAGCGTTGGGGATGCACATGGGATGATACCCATTTAAAAATCGATGAAGGAGGGATCAAAATGAATCACACGAATCAAACAGGAATCAGGAAAAGGAGTGTGATGCCGATTGAAAAAAACGAATCTTAAGGATTATGAATTTCAGAAACGAGAACACAAGGAGAACGCACATTATGTGAAAATCGAAGGCACGATCTACTATGTGCATGATGTGTTCGACTCACAGGCAAAGGAAACCGCTGAGGATAAGCTCAGATACCTCATGGAACAGGATATGCAGAAAGTTTCGTAAAAGACTGGACTTGTCGGATCGGTTGTGGTATCCTTGTTGGTAGCATAATCGGTTTGGCATAGTCCGCAAGGACGGAAAGGAAGGTAACGAATGCCAAACAATCAAAAAATCACCGCCCTATACTGCCGTCTGTCCCATGAGGATATGCTGCAGGGCGAGAGCAACAGTATCACCAATCAAAAGGATATTCTGACTCAATTCGCAGTTGAACACGGCTTTCTCAATCATCAATTCTATATCGATGACGGCTACACAGGCAGTGACTTCAATCGTCCTGCTTTCAAGAGAATGCTGGAGGATGTTGAAGATGATAAAGTGTCAACGATTATCGTCAAGGACTTATCCAGATTCGGAAGAAATCATCTTCATGTGGGACTGTATACCGAGGAATATTTCCCGCAGCGTGGTGTACGATTTATCGCAATCAACGATAATGTGGACACGGCAGATGTGAATTCATCGGGTATGGACATCGCAACATTCTGCAATATCTTCAACGAGATGCACGTCAAGGATACCTCCAAGAAGATCAAGGCAAGCAATAAAATCAAATCGGACAGAGGACAGCGTGTTGCATCAAGACCGCCGTATGGTTATCGCAAGTCAGAGCATGACAAAAATATGCTGATTCCCGATGAGGAAACAGCACCTGTTGTCCGTAAGATTTTTCATCTGTGTGCCGAAGGATATGGCCCATCACAGATTGCAAAACAGCTTGAGGATGAGAAAATCATCACACCGGCTATGTATGATTATACCCACAGTGGCAATCTCCTTGCGAATTTTGATGTAAGCAGACCATATGCATGGAATCCGACTACAATTGCATTGATACTGGAAGACGTAAGCTATCTGGGACACACCTGCAATTTCCGATATGGAAGAATCTCGTATAAAGATCACAGAAAGCTGAAACGTCCCGAATCGGAGCATAAGCTCATTGAGAATACCCAGGAACCGATCATTGATCAGAACACATGGGACATTGTACAGCGGATTCGCAAGAGCAAACGCAGACGAACGAACTTCGGTGAAAAGAGTATCTTTGCAGGGATTCTGTTCTGTGCTGACTGCAAAAGCAAATTGTATTTTCATCGTCACCGCAATGGAAAGCCGGAAAACTGGAAATTTGTCTGTGCAAACTACAGGAAGAACACAAGCAACACCTGCACCATGCATTCCATAAAGGAAAGTCACCTGAAACGATTGGTACTGCATGAAATCCAAGCGATCACCCAATCTGCAAGAGAGCACCCCGAGCAATTTGCTGATTTTATTGGACGCAGAGTCAATGCAGAGCTCAACAAAACCATTGCAGAATCATCGAGACAGCTGACCAAGTACGAAAAGCGTATGGCAGAACTGACGGTCATATTCAAGAAGCTGTACGAAGATCATGTGTTGGGAAAGATTGATGATGATCAATTCCAGATGCTGTCACAGGGATATGCTGCAGAGCAGTCTGAATTGAAGGTGCAGATTGCCTCGTTGAATGAAACCATAACGCAAGCAAAAAGCAAAACTGCGGATACGGCAAGATTCATCTCACTGGCAAAGAAGTATACGACTCTGACGGAACTCACCCAAGAAGTACTCCACACCTTCGTATCACGCATTGAAGTCCATGAAAGAACCATCGACAGTTTCGGCAAAGAGCATCAGGATATTGATATTTACTTCACGCACATCGGTGCTGTGAAGTAATCCACACAAAAGAAAAGTGGATAGCATTTCTGCTATCCACTATCCCGAATTAAGTGTTCCCTAATTCAGCCACGACGATGGGCGGTTTTTTATTTGGAGTCGGCTTTGCGGGGGCAGCCGGAATGCAGTGGGATTTCATGGTACGGCCGGAAGCTGCGGGGTTTCAAGGTGTGACCGAGATGCCATGGGGGTTCAAAGGGGGCGAGCG
>JAFSBM010000199.1 GCA_017437285.1 Ruminococcus sp.
CCTTTTGAGAAAAAACAGCTATGCACGACATCTGCTTCGTCAACCTCCCTTGGAGTGCGACAGCACGCCTTCGGTAGGTTTCCTTGCAGCTGTCATACCTATCTGTTTTTTCTTTAATCAAACGAGTTTTTAGAGATGCCCTTAAGAATTAATTTTTTTCAAAGTATCTTTCCGTATTTCTTCTCTCAGCTGTGTGAGATAGTCGGAAAAAGCCACTTTATCATCAGCATAGGTCTTATTCAACTCAAATTCATTGGGCGACCAAGTGGACAAATCAGAGATATTATGCTGAATAAGTGCCTCTAAGCTGTCGATAGCCTTGAAAATTTTTGCCTCAGCGGTTTTACGCTCCGTCATTTCAGCGTAAAGGGATTTCATTTCGGCGGAATAGTTTTCGGGCAGGGTATCAAGCCAGTTATTCAGCAGATTTTCCTCAGTTTTCTCGTTTTCTTTTGTCTTTTCAAATGTGGGAATATCTCCTGTGAACGCTTCTCCTAAATCGTGGATTATACACATTTTTATGACTTTATCCATATTTGCATCGGGAAATTCATCTCTTATAAGAAACGCAAATAAAGTCATAAGCCAGCTATGTTCCGCAACGCTTTCGTGTCTGCCCTTAGCGGTATAGCAATGACGAGTTGTATCTTTCAGCCTTTCCGCAACGGTCAGAGCGTCAATAAGTTTTCTTGCATCCATAATTTCTCCTATAAATAAAATCGCCCTCGGAAAACCGAGAGCGATAATTTATGCGTTTAATCAAACACCGTACTTTGTTGTAGCAACGGGAACACCAGGACCCATTGTGGAAGTTACTGTACAGCTCTTGAGGTAAGTACCCTTAGCTGCAGCAGGCTTAGCCTTAACGATAGCTTCCATAAGTGTGTTGAAGTTTTCCTCAAGCTTAGCAGAGCCGAAGGAAGCCTTACCAATTGGGCAGTGGATGATGTTTGTCTTGTCAAGACGGTACTCAATCTTACCAGCCTTAGCCTCTGTTACAGCCTTAGCTACGTCAGGAGTTACAGTACCAGCCTTTGGGTTTGGCATAAGTCCACGGGGACCGAGAACCTTACCAAGACGACCAACAAGACCCATCATATCAGGTGAAGCGATAACAACGTCGAAATCCATCCAGTTTTCCTTCTGAATCTTGTCAACGAGATCCATACCGCCAACGAACTCAGCACCAGCAGCCTGAGCAGCCTCGTACTTGTCTTCCTTACAGAAAACGAGAACCTTTACGTTCTTACCAGTACCGTTAGGGAGAACTACAGCACCTCTAACCTGCTGGTCAGCGTGACGTGAGTCAACACCAAGACGGATATGAGCTACAACAGTTTCATCAAACTTTGCCTTTGCATTCTGGCAAACTAATTCGAGAGCCTCAACGGACTCATAAAGCTTTGCATAATCAACAGCCTTTGCGCTGTCAACATATTTCTTGCCGTGTTTCATTATATTTCCTCCTATTTAAGTGGTAATATCGGGATTATTTACACCCGATTAGCGGAATTTTCCTCCCACCAATAGAACTCTGAACGGGAAAACCCGTATCATCATTCAGTTAATAAAAATCAGTTAACAACTAAAACAATTAGTCAACAACTACAACGCCCATTGAACGAGCTGTACCTGCGATCATGCTCATAGCTGCTTCGAGAGAACCAGCGTTGAGATCGGGCATCTTCTGCTCAGCAATCTTCTGGATCTGCTCCTTAGTGATGTTAGCAACCTTAGTCTTATTGGGAACTCCCGAACCGCTGTTGATGTTGCAAGCCTTCTTGATAAGAACAGCTGCAGGGGGAGTCTTTGTGATGAATGAGAATGAACGGTCTGCGTAAACAGTGATAACAACAGGGATAATCATACCGATGTCGTTCTTTGTTCTCTCATTGAATTCCTTTGTGAATGCCATGATATTAACGCCGTGCTGACCGAGTGCAGGTCCAACAGGCGGTGCAGGAGTAGCCTTTCCTGCTGCGATCTGAAGCTTAATGTAGCCAACTACTTTCTGTGCCATGTTATTCGCACCTCCATAAATGTGGTAAATGGCGAGATTATATCGGATATCCGATTATTCTCTCCCACTGAAGTCAAAAGACTTCTTTAAAAAACGATTAATCAACTTCGGCAACCTGACTTAAAGGCAGGGTAGCCATAGTTTCACGACCGAGCATTGATACGAGAATATCAACTGTACGGTCCTCAATATTGATGTTCTGAACGACACCAATAACGCCGTCCATAACAGTACCTGTAATTCTGACATTGTCGCCCACCTTGAAGCTAACGTCAACAACGGGAGTAGAAACATCTATTCCGAATGTCTTTTCAACTTCCTCCTCAGTAAGGGGAGTGGGAGCTGATGCAGGGCCTACGAAGCCTGTACAACCTCTGGTATTTCTAACGATATACCATGTATCGTCTGTGACGATCATCTTGATAAGTACATAGCCTGGGAAGAGCAGATGCTCTCTCTGTTTACCGCTTGCAATGTCATCTTCCAGTTGTGTTGGAACTCTGACCTCTTGGATAAGATCTTGAAGCTTACGGTTTTCAACAACCTTTTCTATATTCTGAGCAACTTTATTTTCGTAGCCTGAATATGTGTGTACAACGTACCACTTAGCTGCTTCTGACATAAATGATCCTCCTTCAGATTTCCATTGGTCAATTCTGACCGTAGATAAGACTGAACAGTCCAAGGAATCCTGCGTCAAGCAAGCCTACGATAACAGCTGCACCGGCAACAACTGCAAGAACAATACCTGTATTGTTGATAACAGTTTTCTTTGTTGGCCATACAACCTTTTTAAACTCGATTTTCAGTTCCTTAAACCATTTTGCAACCTTATTGGGCTGCTTCTTTTCGGATTTTTTATCCTTTTTTTCTTTTTGGATATCCTTTTTATCGGATAACTCGAGAGCAGTATTTTTTTCCTTATCCTTAGCCATAAAAATACTCCCTTCGATTACTTTGTTTCCTTATGAAGAGTATGCTTGCGGCAGAATTTGCAATGCTTTTTCATTTCGATTCTGTCGGGATCGTTCTTCTTATTCTTCTTGGAAACGTAATTACGCTGTTTGCACTCTGTGCATGCCAATGTAATTTTGACTCTCATATCGGCACCTCCTGAATAGATTACTTCCTCCGCATAAGCGGAGATAGGTTGTTTGCCTCCCTCGGCGGGGCAGGTATGTCCAAAATTCGGACATAAAAAATAACCCCAAATGAGGTAAGTTCATTATATCACATATTTTTCCCTTTGTCAAGGGCTTTTTTGAAATTTAATCATTTATTTTTGTTGGCGGTATTATTTTTAAAAGGGCAGCTCGAGGCTGTCTTTTTCATTATGTAGAAAAAGGTGTTTTACATAATGACGCACAGGAATAGATTGTGCCGTCCTTTGTACAAAACACCGTATTCTACAGATTTGAGAGAACTATTCAAATTTTTTATTCTTGTTTAGTAATCATTTAAAAATAAACATACATAACAGACCAATAAATGCCGCAATATATAATGCACCTAAAATACCGAGGAATATACACATTCCCTTTTTACTTTTCTTTTTGTAGCCTAAAAATGCACGGATAATACCCACAATTGATATAAGCAGACCTAAAATAACGAGTATTTTTTCTAATACCATACCGTCTGCAAAGTTGTTGCACAATAAAATAGTATTTCCTGTGATAAGCTCGGTAGTACCGTCGCTGATTTTTTTCTCTTTTTCCATAATAAATCCTCCAATAATTTGTGATATGGACAATATATCCTAATTATATTATAGGATATATTGTCCTATTTTGTCAAGGCTTTTTTGAAATTTGATTTATAATATTTATGAGGTGAAGTTACTATGTTTGTACGTATAAGAAATCTGCGTGAGGACAATGACCTCACACAGCGTGAAATTGCGGAATATCTTTTTTGTGACCAGTCGTTGTATTCAAAATACGAAAGAGGTCTGCGTGATGTACCCGTTGAAATTATTATACAGCTTGCGAAATTTTACAATACAAGTACAGACTATAGGGCATCTCTAAAAACCCCTTTTGAGAAAAAACAGCTATGCACGTCATCTGCTTCGTCAACCTCCCTTGGAGTGCGACAGCACGCCTTCGGAAGGTTTCCTTGCAGCTGTCATACCTATCTGTTTTTCTTTAATCAAACG
>JAFSBM010000024.1 GCA_017437285.1 Ruminococcus sp.
AAAAATATTTTTACAGGAGGTAATTACTTATGTTAATTACAGAAATTAAGATTCGTAAAACTTTTCCAGACGGTGCACTCAGAGGTATTGTGTCCGTCACAATCGACGATTGCCTTGCAATCCACGACATCAAGGTCGTTCAGGGCAGCGAGAGATTGTCCATCGCCATGCCAAGCCGCAAAGACGAAAACGGGATTTACCGTGATGTAGTACATCCGATTTATCCTGAAGCAAGGAAGTATTTCGAGGACACTATTCTTGAAGCGTACAAGAATTATGTTGAACTTGAAAGCGTGCTTGACTCGGAAGATGACAAAATGTCATTCTAAAAGAATGGCTTGTGCAAAGGTCTGCTTGACTTTTGCACAAGCCACATTTACAAACATACAAACAAAAATTACAATCACAAAGGAGTACAAATTTTATGACTATTACAAACGTAAATATCCATAACATTTTCACAGAGGGCAAGCTTAAGGCTATTGCTTCAATCGTCATTGACAACTTTATTGAGGTTCACGATATAAAGGTTGTTCAGGGTACTGACAGGCTCTTTGTCGGAATGCCAAGCAGGAAAACTGCTGATGGTGGTTTTGCTGATATGGTACACGCTATACATAATAGAGCAAGAGCAAGCATTGAAAAGCCTGTGCTTGAGGCTTATGAGAATTATGTTGCACAGATGACGGAGTAAACAAAAAGCGTTGGGACTTGATGTTCCAACGCTTAAAAAATATTTTGAAAGATAAATTAATTTATGAGTATAATTAAAGACATGTACTACGGAAATATTCCGTAGTTTATTGAGTTGAATCCACGCTCGGAAAACTATGATGAAATAATGAAGAAGATTCTTATGTTTCAAGATGAGATTATTAAAGAATTCCCTGATGCAAAGGAGATTTTTGAAAAATACTTTGCAACATATCAAGAATCCGCCCATGAATTTGAATTTCTACAGTTTCAGATTGGTGTCAGGGTCGGGGCACAGTTGATGCTGGAGATGATGAAGGAGATTGAGAAATAGATTTATGAACTGACTTTAAATTTCTGAAGTCGGCTTTTCTTTTTATTCCGATTGCTAAAAACCATTCCCTATGTTATACTTATAACATACTATTGACAAGGGAGTGTTGCAAATGAAGGAAGACAAACTAAAAGCACTGGCACTTGATAAACTTCACAACCAATTCGGCATAAAAGGCAACCTGTTCGGCTTTCAGGAGGAGTGCATAATGCGTATTGTCAAAGACCGGCTTGACACCTTCTGCATAAGAAAAACTGGTGCGGGCAAATCGCTGTGCTATCAGATTCCTGCTCTTATGTTCAAGCATTACACTGTTGTAATATCTCCCATAACTGCGTTGATTGACGACCAGGTTGAGTCGCTGAGAAAAAAAGGCATAGACGCACAAGCGTTTTACTTTGGAAATCCTGCTGATGAGGACAGAGAAAGCGTTGAGTCCTCTTTTATCAAAGGCGAAAACCAGACAAAGTTCATTTACACCACTCCCGAAACCTTTCGCAGCAGGGCTGATTCGTTTTTCAGCAAGCTGAAAATCTCACTGCTTGTCATTGACGAGGCACATTGCGTTTCCGCATGGGGCAACGATTTCCGTCCCTCGTACAGATGTATAAAAAGCGTTATTGATATGTTTGACCCTCGTAGGTATCATTTAGTAAAGCCATCAGATTGCTCGCTGCGCTACAAATTAAAACGCAAAGCAAAATTGGAGCGGAAGGCACGCCGTCCTGTAATTGCGGCATTTACTGCAACTGCTGACAAGCATATTTTCAATGACACGGTAAAAATTCTTGGTATGAAAACTACCGAAAAAAATGTATCGGTGCTGTAAACCGAAAAAATGCTTTCGGCAAAAAATCAAATCCACGCAGGGTTGTTCTGTATAACGATGATGAGACGCGCTTCATAAGTGTATGCAAATTTCTTAAAGAACATGCAGGTGAAAAGTGTCTGGTTTTCTGTCGTAACAAGGATTTGATGAACCAGATATTTAACACGCTTAATAAAAGCAACACTGATGGCTTAAAGCTTGGCAGGTATTACGGCGGTACAAACAGCAATGAGAGGGCTGACAAAGAAACACTGAAAAAGTCAAACCAAAAAAGAATTGCTGCAAAAAAGAATATGCTCACAAGCTTTAAAGACGGCGATGTGAATTGCCTGATAGCAACAACCGCATTCGGAATGGGCGTTGACATCAGTGATATTCGGTACGTTATTAACGTCGGCTTTCCGCTTACGATGATGGATTATGTTCAGCAATGTGGCAGAGGCGGACGTGATAAAAAAGGCTGTGAATGCTTGATGTTTGCTTCTGCACTTGACATAGCAAAAACCAAAAGTATGATTTCACACAAATATCTGAAAATGTATCCTATGCAGCAGATTGTCAAGATAAGAAAGAAGGACTGTCAGAAATATGCTGAGGTCGTAGAATACTGCCTTGATAGCGCTGAATGTACTGACGAAAAGCTTCTTGCACAATTTCATAATGCACTTAATAACGTTAGAAATATGGAAATTGCTGAAGAACACTACCTTGAAAACAAGAAATTCCAGATGCTGATAAACGCTTCCGCTGAACTCAGGCGAAGGATACGCAGAAAGGAACTTAGCTATTATGAAGCTATTCTTGCAGATGGTGCATACTCGCTGTGGTATAACGGCGAAACAAGCTTTACTCCGAGAAGACTGATTTCCTGCGTTACGGGCAATGACGACCTTAACTTTCATGAGGATAAACGCAATCATGTTGTGGAGATAATTGACAAGCTTATCAGCAAGGGTTATATCCCTGCTACACGCTGCACTGAAGGTGTCAGAACAAAATATTGCTTCAACGACTCGGCTATGAACTATCTTCCCGATGCTTTTCCTCTGCACGAACCTGCTTTGCAGAAAGGACATATCTGCAATATTCCTAACGGTGTACTTGGAATAATGAGCGATTTCTCCGACAACGTGCAGAACAAGAAAAAGCTTGACGAGGACGCTGAAGTTACAACTGTGAAATACTACCTGCTGAGGGAGCTCAACAGGATTTTTCTTTACTATCTTTTTCACGATATACGCAATATGGAACAAGGACTGTATTATTATGATGAGTATAGTGTTTACAAAAAAATAAGAGAAGAAAACTTTTTTAACATCACCTTAAGCAAAATAGTGTACATACGATATGACCATAACGCAAAGGCAAACGAAAATACCGAAAAACGTGCGGGTATGTATGCTGAAACAGGCTTTTCACGCAGTATGGATCAGCTTCATAAGATTGTGTGCCGTATGCTTGATAATCTCAAGAAAAACAACTATTTGTGGGATTACAAAATTATTTATTACACTGATAAAGAAGTTAAGGAATTACAGAAAAGAGGCTGGGAATTAGGCATGGAAACTGAGAATGGATATATTAAAGGCATTGGTTTTTTAAAATATTCAACTTAAGAATGAGTTCAATAAGGTTTTGAACTCACAGAAGACAACAGGCGTATGCTTTATCTGCATACGCCTGTTGTTTTTTATGTCAGATTTTCAAATCATCCATATCGGAACAATAAAATTCTCCGAATTCACAGCGGAAAGTTCTGGGCGCATACATATCACTGCACCCTTGCCTCTCGGAACAGAGCCTTTATCGAGTACCGCAAAAGCACTTATAAGCTCGCTCGGAGGATTTACAGAACGCTTTATCTCAAATGGATGAAGCTCGCCGTCACTTTCGATAACCATATCGATTTCATTCGAATCCTTGTCACGATAGTACCACATAAGGCAATCCTTTGCATTGTTGTGGTAAGTCTTTCTTATTTCCGAAACAACATAATTTTCAAGGATAGCACCGTTTATAGCACCGTTTGCAAGGATTTCGGGTGAACTGTATCTTGTGAGATACGCAACAAGCCCCGTATCAAAAAAGTACAGCTTCGGTGTCTTTATAGTACGTTTAAGCAGATTGTTTGAATATGGTCGCAGATAGAAAATAATGTCCGACTTTTCAAGGACAGAAAGCCAGCGCTTTGCTGTTTCATCAGACACTCCTACGTCCATTGCAATGTCGTGAACATTGAGAAGCTGACCTATTCGGCAGGCAGCTGCACGGATAAAATCAGAGAACATAATCTTATCAACCTTTTCAATCAGCTCGCTTACATCACGTTCAATATATGTCTGTAAATAACTGTTGTAAAACACATCACGGTCTGTAAATTTACCGCTTGCAAGACCCGGCATAGAGCCTTTCCAGATACGCTCGTAAATCTCTTTCATATCCGCAGGAGAGTGCGTAGACTTACGGCTTTTCAGCTGGTCAATATCAATGGTAAACTCCTTGTTTTCCCCATTGCCGTGGATTTCGTGCTGTGACAGTGATGGCATATGAAGTATAGCAATTCGTCCCGCAAGAGATTCCTGTGCAAGCTCCATAAGCTTAAACGCCTGTGAGCCTGACAGCCAGAATGCACCGGGTTCAGCACCGTTATCAACAGCTATTTTGATATATGAAAACAGTTCGGGAGCATATTGTACCTCATCAATAAAAATAGGCAGGCTGTGCATCTGCATAAACATTGCAGGGTCAGTCTTTGCAAGCTTTCTTTCTTCAAGATCGTCAAGGGTAACATACTCACGGTCATTGCCCATAAGCTGTTTTAAAGCAGTTGTTTTGCCTACCTGGCGAGGTCCTGTTATAAGGAGACAGGAGTATTCTTTTGACAAGGCTATTATTTTATCTTCCAGATCACGTTTGATATAACTCATAAACCACACCTCTTTCGGCTGAAATTCGATTTAATCTTATTATAGACGAAAATATTATAGTTGTCAAGGCTGAAATTCGATTCGATCTAATTGTAGCCAAACTTTTCATACCTAAGTCAGTTGAATTTACTTTTTAATAAAATTTCCTATCTTATGCAAAATATGTAATCAGCGTCCTGATGTATATACAAGCGTTTAAACTATAAAACAACTACTTTTCTTGTAACAATTCGTGTAACAAGAAAATTTTGCATAAAAATGTCTAAATATATGCAACTACTAAATATAAACCAACGTAATATAGCTGTTTGAAGCATTATTTTATCCCAATATTGATTTGTCTTAAAGTAGTTCATGCGTTTTGTATGAACTACTGCTGTGTTTATTTCCTTTTACTTGCACAGCCATTGTAAAGTATTACTTATAGCTGTGAAGTATATCTATATACTGAACTATGCCTGGCGGTTATCGTCAGGCTTTCTTTTTTGTACTCACGAGAAATCTGTATGTGAAAAACTTAATTTCCAATTACTAATTATTTTTATAGACGTTGGAAACGTCTCGGATTATTTTTAAATAATTTATATTGTTAAACAATTTGTATTGTTTTTTGCATACGCTTAAATCTGCGCTTTTCAGCGGATTTAATATGAGCACGATTTCTGATTTGCTGCTCATTCTGATTTTGAGTGTCTGCTGAACGATGTGAATTATGTTCTGAATATTCCATATGCCTTTCACAAGGCATCGGGGTGTTCAAAAAAGTTAGGTAATGATTTACTTAATAAATTTTAAGAAAGGAGGTATACTCATGAGAAATGAGTTCCTCACACTTAGTCAGTGTGTCCATGAAATTCCTGAAATTTCATATTACTCGCTTCGCAAGCTCATTATGCAGGGGAAGCTCCCTGTTGAAAGAGCTTGCGGAAAGCCGAACGGCAAAATTCTTGTCAGAAAGTCTGACCTGCTTGCTTACTTTGAGATTGATGAGTAAGCTACTCATCAATCTTTACTAATTATAATTATTAAATTACATTATGAAAGGACATATTGTTTATGTACGAATTTACAAGCAAAAATGATATCATTAATGAATCCACTTACTACCCGATCTATGTTCCACGTGAACTATTTGAAAGCATTATTGCAGGAGGTATGGTTAAGCCTGTTCCTGCATCCGATTCTGCACATAACGCAGATGAACCTATTGAACTGCTGACTATTAAAGAATGTCAGAAAGTTGTAAAAGGTCCCTCATACTATAAAATCCGTTCTATGATTTTAAATGGGGAACTCAAGGCTGAACGTGCAGGAAACAAGCCTCGCGGCAAGTTCCTTGTATACAAAAGTTCACTGTTGGAATGTTTCAATGATGCGGCATAATCCATAATTAACTGAAAGAAGTACGGTACAGACACACCCCTTGGGGAAACGCTGAAAATCAGCGTTTCCCTTGTGCCGTACTTTTCTTTTTATTCAAAATAATTACGAAACGGAGTTGAAGCTAATGGCTAACATTACTAAACGAGGCAATAGTTACAGGATTATTGTAAGTGACGGCTACACGTCTGATGGTAAGAAGATTACCCATACAATGACCTGGACTCCTGACCCCGGAATGACTGAACGTCAGATTGAAAAGGCGCTTAATATTGCGGCTGTTGAATTTGAAAGCAAAGTCAAGAAAGGTCAGCTTCTTGATGAAAGAACGAGGTTTGCTGACTATATTGAAAATTACTGGCTGCCCCACAAGGAAAAAGAGGTTGAGCCTACAACCTATACCCGTTACAAGGGTATGCTCAAGCGTCTGCTGCCTGCTTTCGGGCATTATAAAATCAGTGCCATAAGACAGAGTCACATTAAAATGTTTTATGACAATCTTTTTGAGGAAAAGCGTTTTGACACAAAATACACGCCTACCGCTTTATGTCTGAATATGTGCAAAGGACGGAAGCGTGCTGATTTTGCACGTCTTGCTAAAATCAGTACATCTACATTTGACTCGCTTCGCAATGGGAATAACATTTCCGAGCAGAATGCGATTGCTGTTTCGGAATATCTGGGACTGCCTGTGAGAAAACTGTTTACCTCGCAGGAAAAGTCGCTTTCTTCGAGGACTGTTCTTCATCATCACCGTGTACTTTCTGACATTATGCAGCAGGCTGTTTATGATGGAATGATTACTGTTAATCCTGTATCATTGGTGCGTGCCCCTAAGGTTGAACAGTCGGAAGCACGTTATCTTGATGAAAAAGAGGCTATGCATCTGCTGGAAGTTGTTGCTGACAAGGCACCTAAGCCTTATGACCTGTTTATTCCTTTGCTGATTTTCACGGGTATGCGCCGTGGTGAAGCCTGCGGACTTGAATGGCGTGATATTGATTTTGACAACAATCTCATTCACATTGTACGCAGCAGCTTGTATCTTCCTGAAAAGGGTGTTTTCGACAGCACGCCGAAAACCGCTTCATCAAGACGTGTAATTCACATTGATGATGACATTGCCGAGCTTCTGCGGAGTCATAAGCAGTGGCAGGACGCTGAAGTTGCACGTCTTGGGACATACTGGCAGAACAGCGGCAAAGTTTTTACAACAGATAATGGACGTCCGATAAATCCCGGTACAGTTACAAGATGGTTTTACGATTTTGTAGCGGAAAATAATCTGCCTGATGTGTGCCTGCACAGCCTTCGCCACACCTGTGCAAGTCTGCTGCTTATTTCACACACGCCTATCTCTGCTGTTGCCCAGAGACTCGGACATTCAAGCACCGCAACCACAAGCCGCATTTACATTCACGCAATTCAGAGTGCTGACGCTGCGGCGGCTGACACATTACATAACATTCTTCCTCTTCCTAAAAAGAATGATGAGGAATAGCAACACCGCTATGCTGTTTAATCGCAGCATAGCGGTGTTTTTTACTCTCTTATAAATCAGTCAATCATCTGAATGAAGCCGACAGCGAGGAATAAGAAAAGCCGTGCTCGGATTTTTCCGAATACGGCGGTACATATTGGACTGTGCGACAAATTGGAATACTTGCCGACAATCGTTTCAGTCAGAACTATTTCTTAATTACAGGTATCCAAACTTCATACTGTGCGTTTTGAGGGTCAGGATTCAGGTAAACTTCAATGTCAGGAGCATTAGCGTATTCATATCCTGAAGTAGGAAGCCATTCGGTTACAATACGCTGTTCCAATTCTTGAATAGACTGATTTGTACCTGATCCCGTGAAAATTGCCCAAGTAGCAGCAGGAACAATATATTCTTCAAAATCCGTATCTTGCTTTGTGCTTGAAACTGCAATAAAATATTTCCACTGTTCAACATCATTACACACACTAACACCTAGAAGTCCCATAGGTGCAGTATCCATCAATCCTGCTAATTTCTGTATTGTTCCATCAACGGCGGCATTCTGCCACATTTTCGGAACAACAGCAAAATTGTTCTCGATTTCTTTATCAAGAGGCTGAGATATGCCTATGATACGAAATGAGTCTTTCTTTTCAATACGATAATTCATTTCTTCTACTCCTTTAACCGTAATTCTGAATGAGATAGGGGGAAAGGATTTTATAGATACACCCTCATTTTTTACAGCGGAAGGTGCAATGCCATGAACGCTTTGAAATGCTCTGTTAAACGCAGTAGGTGACTGATATCCATACTCGCCCGCAACTTCTATTATCTTTTTATCACCAAACTGTAAGTCTACCGCAGCTAATGACATTTTTCTTCTTCGGATATATTCCGACAAAGGAATACCTGCCATATAGCTAAACATTCTCTGAAAATGATAGGATGAACAACAAGCAATTTTAGCAAGCTGTCCGTAGTCAATATCATCTTTCAAATGTTCTTCTATATAAATAATTGCTTGATTCAATCTTTCAATCCATTCCATATTACCTACTCCCATCTTCGTTATTAGTATATCATAAAATCTCATTATTTTCCTCTCATTATATGCACGAAAAAGAGAGGTATTCAATTGCTTTAGGATTCTATATAGCCATAGTATCAAATGAAGCAAGAACCATATATCCAAGCTCTGCAAGAGTGTAATTTGATGAAACAGCCGCTATCCGCCATATTTTGTTGTCACAGTCAGCATATGTGATTTTGAATGTGTAAATTTGCACTGCCATAGATTTCACCTCTAGATATTTTTCATTTTCAATCTTGATAATAGAAAGCATAAAATTGACTGACTATATCTCTTTATAAATTTGTATTTCGGGAAATGTTCTTCAATAAGTTGCTATCTTTCTTTTTCGTTCATTACAGCACAGAGTTTTCAGCCTCGATAGCCTGCTTTTTTCTCTTACGTTCAGATTTATTGTCATACAGCTTGCCGTCAGCTTTATTCACAGCTTCGGTAAAGTCATACAGATTTTCACAGTTACACTCACAGAACCCCATAGACATATCAATTGTATATGGCTTGTTCGCGTTATGATTCAGATTTACTATATAGCTGTGCTTTCTATCAAGAATGCTTTCAACGCTTTCAGATTCCTTTTTGAGAATGCAAGCCGCAAATTCATCACCGCCCATTCGTCCGACGATGCCACTATCACCAAATATACTTTTCATGCAGAATGCAAGATTCTTTATTGAGAAGTCACCTTCTGAATGACCATATTGATCATTTACATATTTTAGATTATCCATATCAGCATAGCAGACAATAAATCTTTTATGTTTGTTTTTTTCAATGAATGATTCTGCTGCTTTGTAAAAGCCTCGCCTGTTGTAAACCCCTGTCATTTCATCTGTTTCCGAAAGATTTGAAAGTGCTTTATTGGATATATGAAGTTTTTCATTTATCTTATCCTTTTCAGAAATAAGTCTTATCAGTTTAACTGCTGCACTAACCTGATATATAATAAGTTCCAGATCAGCAAAGAATTTATCATTATATGGTTCACAAATCAGCATACCGTATTGATATTCGCGTGAATATAGATCAGCAACAATGAAAGTGTGACGCTCATCAGAGGATATATATTTATTTTTAAACATATATTCCGACGAGACATTTCGTTCAGAATAAGGAATCATATTAAATTCCATATTTTTTTGATATGACATAAAGCGCCAGTTCACGTTAGACGGAAATTCCCCGTTGCTTCGATATTCTGAAGGTTCATCCAGAAGGAAAAGATAACTTGATTTAATATTAAGGCAGAAGAATTTGTTCATCATCTGAGCATAGTTCATTTCCATATTTTCATTGAACATCAAAGTATCTCTTGTAAAAAGATTTGATAGATGTGTGTGATCTTTATGTTCGTCTTCAAGCTTATTGAAATCAGATATCATTCTGTTAGCAAATTTTGTAATTGTATATTTAAAAATCTTATTGATAATCTCATTGTTTTCACAAGGTGCATTTTTGATTAACCACTCGCGACATCCATCTGCTGTTTCAATTATTCTGGGAACAATACCTGCTTCATATTTGTCATATGCAAGAAATTCTTCTATTTGATTTGTAATATATTTGAGATCATCAGCTGACGCACTGCTGTCAATGATTCTTTTACGTAATTCGGATATCATTTTCAGGCAAAAGCATTTAAGACTGTATTCTTTTTCTGCAGGAACATTGCTCATATAAACATATTTCACCAATTTTTCAGCTATGGAAACATCATTTCCGCTGAACACATTCTCTATTTTGTTAAGATATAGTCTTTCTGACGAACAGGACGCACGCGGGATAAACTCTGTTCTGCATAAATTATCCGCATCGTTCTGACCGTTCAGTTTGTTTATTACTTTTTCCACAGACCTATAACCTAATGCAAATGCATCAGCTTTTACAGAAGCAAGAGGGGGATCCAGCTTTGCGGCAAAAGGGCTGTCATCAAAACCAACAAGCATAATATCTCTGCCTATAATTTTATTTCTTTTGCGCAAAATGTCATAGAACACCACAGCCATATCATCATTGGCACATATAACTGCATCACATTCGGGATTTCTGTCAAGCAGCAATTCGGCTTCATCAACACAAAATTCCGATATATCGCTTTCTATGACCATATTATCATTGAATTCATAACCGTTTGCAGCAAGAGCAGCTTTATATGCTTCATAGCGTTCTCTGCACTCAAAATTGATAAGATTTCCAATCATCATACAGATGTGTTTTCTGTTTTGCTTATTTATTAAATAATCCACAGCTTGTGTAATTCCTGATGCGTTATCGTAAATCAGATAATCGTATCCTTTGATTTTTGATGCAACATTAAGCAGCGGAGTGACACTAAGATAATCCAGTACCTCTTTTTTTCGCATATCATCACTTATGTAAGCAATAGTGCCTGTGCAAACAATCAGATAATCAAGCTTTGCCTTGGCTGCATAGTCCATAAGGATATTGTACTGATATTCAAACTTCATATCAAGAGAAGTGTTATCATAATCGACATCAAGATATTTCATAGGAAAAATAAATAAATTTGCATCAAGTGCCTCAGCTGCCGCAATAGCACCTTTGGAAACTCTGTTGCTGAATGAATCTATTATATTTGCTACTAAAATACCAATATTATAGCGTTTTGTCATATTATCACCTGATTACTATTTTCTGGGCTATTGTATGATGTTGCCTTTAATTTGCTTTTTTGTTTGATAATAATTTCAGTTAAATTATACTATACCACGGTTATTTTTTTAACTGCTTTTTATTTATAGTTAAGCGAAGCCACAGAATCCTTGAAAACTATCCTGCCTTTTACCTGTATCATTCCTATATGTTCGGAAGGAGTTTTGATTTTTGAAAGTAATGCGTCAACAGCTATGGTGGACATTTTTTCCGTATTTATCTCAAATGTAGTGATGTTGGGAAGTGTTATGCTGCTGTAAACTGAATTATCAAAGCCTGTTACGGAAATATCATCGGGAACACGATATCCGTTTTGGGTGAGCTGGTTTATCAGCTTTCCGGCAACCTCATCACAGTTACAAACAAATGCAGTAGGCATAACAACAGGCATTTCAAGAGGAATAAACTCCCCTGTTTCGGTATCTCTGTCGCTTATCAGATAATAGTCCGAAAGACGTATATTATGCTCGATAAGAGATTTGGCATATCCTAAATATCTATCCTGAATACTGCTTGTAGCGTGAATATTTCCTACAAAAGCAATGCTGCGATGCCCGTTATCTATGAGATAATTTGTAAGCTCATAGACAGCATAGAAACTGTCACCGACCACACAGCTCTCTGATGTAAGCTGATTGTAGAAATCCAGAAAAACTACGGGTATCTTTGTACTTAAAACGGCATTTATATATTTATCCGATATCTGACCGAGAATAATTATCCCATCTACACGCTGATGAAAAAATATATCGGGAAGCTGAGCCTTTTCCTCATTGCCTGAGGTTAATGTATGAAAAAAGGCATAGTGCTTGCTCTGCTGGAGTGCTGTAGATATTCCCCTCATAAATTTGAAGTAAAAGGAATTTTCCGACATATAGCGTTCAGCAACGATAATACCTATATTACCGCTGAGAGTTTTTTTCTTTTTTGCTTCTGAACCGTATTTATAGCCCATAGTTTCAGCCGTTTTTAATATTCTGTTCCTTAGCTCGTCGCTGACTCCGCTTTGACCTGTAAAAGCCTTTGAAACAGATACAACACTTATTCCGAGCTTTGCAGCTATATCACGCATAGTAACATTTTTCGCCAAATTCTGCGCCTCCAAATCAAAAATTAATTTTATATCACAGCTTAATTCTATCATATAAATCGCAACTAATCAAGCAAATAATTAAGCTAAATTTAATACAGATTTTTTGAGTAAATTTACAAATAATTATCAGCTTGTTAGTCACCACATTAACTAAATTAACTTATATTTTTAAAATTTATTTACACAAATTATTTCTATTGCGTTAACATAAATATGAAAACGTTTTTACATAACAATATTTTTTATGATTTTACAGTTGTAGATCCACTATTTATTGTCAATATGCACATATCACATTATAAAAATCTCACAGATGTTCCAAACAAAACGAAACAAAACAATTTCTTTGTTAAATTTCTACAAAGCTAACAAAACCACGCTGTCTGAAACGCTGCAATTTAGCTTTTTGCTTGACTTGAACCTCAATTAATTTATAATGAGAATATCGCATAAACCAAACAATGAATAACACGCAATACTAAATTCTCATTCGTAATGGAGGTAATTCAAATGAACACAAAACTTAAAAGAACTGCGGCTATGTGTGCAGTACTGGTAATGACAGGATCGCTTCTTACTGCTTGCGGCGGCACTACCGAAAACAACCCCACGGCTGACACAACAGCTGCAGCAGGAGCAGGAGAAACTTCCGCAGCAGCAAACGGCGGAGAAACAACAGCTGCCGCAGCTGACAGCACAAGCGGACTCAGCGGAACGATCAAGGTGCTCCACCACCGTACCGACAGAGATCAGGATGGCACAATGGCTGAGCTTACCAAGGGCTTCAATGAGCTTTATCCAAACGTTAAGATAGAATATCAGTCATTTACAAACTATGCCGATGATATTGCAACAATGATGCAGTCAGATAATTACGGTGATGTAGTTATGACCCCTCAGGCTCTCAAGCAGGCTGACCTTCCCAATTTCTTCGCTCCATTCGGTTCTTATGATGAGCTTTCTCAGAAGTATTACTGGCTTGAAAACTACAGCGTTGACGGTCAGGTTTACGCACTTCCCACAGGCGGTACAGCTTCGGGTGTTCTTTACAACAAAAAGGTATGGGCTGACGCAGGTATTACTTCTCTCCCTACCACTACAGAAGAATTCATCGCTTGCCTCAAGCAGATAGAGGAAAACACTGACGCTATTCCTTATTACACCAACTATAACGCAGGCTGGTGCATTACTCAGTGGCAGTCTCTCGTAGTCGGTGCTTCGGGTGATCCTGATTATAACACCAAGCTTCTTACCGAAAGAACAGACCTCTTCTCCGCAGGAAGCCCCTATGACGCTGTTTACGGCACACTTTTTGACATCTATGCAGACCCCACACTTCACGAGGAAGATCCTATGACAACTGACTGGGAGGGCTGCAAGCCTGCATTCGCACAGGGTAAGATCGCAACTATGGTTCTTGGTTCCTGGGCAATAAGCCAGTTCCAGGAAGCCGCTGTTCAGGTTGGCACTGACCCTGCCGATGTAGGATATATGCCTTTCCCCAACAGCATTGACGGCAAAATCTACTCTGTTTCCTCCAATGACTATATGATGAGCGTCAACAAGAATTCCTCCAATCTTGATGCTGCCATGGCTTATGCAAGATGGTTCTGCACAGATTCCGGCTTTGCTCAGAACGAAGGCGAGATTTCAGGTCTTAAGGGAGCTGCAATGCCCGAGACACTCTCTTCCTTTGATGAGCTTGGCGTTCAGCTCTTTGTTGAAAATCCTGCTCCTGCTGAGCTTATCGGCAAGTTTGACGAGATCGCAAAAGCATCTGAGGTTGATCCTTGGGGCGACGCTTCCACAAACTACAAGTTCAGAATGGCTGAAGCTGCATTCAACGGTCAGGGCAGAGAAGCATACGACAAAATCGCTGCTGACGTTAACACTGCATGGGCTGCTTCCAGAGATGAAATTCTCGGCTGATTTTAATTAACTCTTCCTTCTTAATTTTTTCCTATCTACAGCTGTATTTTTCTGCGGTGCATCTTCACACCGCAGAATGATACAGTATTTTACTAAAAACCTTTTTGCATCTGTATGTTTTATTATCACATTATACACGAAAATAATCCGAAAACGAGGGATTTGCTTTGACTAAAAAAAATATTAGAGCCGAACGGCTTGCTCCGAAGAACAAGCTGTCAAAGGCATATATCGAAAAGATGACAACCGTTTGCCTTTTCCTGCTTATTCCCACATTACTGCTTGTGATATTTACCTACATTCCCGCTGCTGAAATGGTAAAATTCAGCTTTGAGGAAAGAGACCAGTTCGGTCAGAATGTAAAATTTGTGGGACTTGAAAATTATAAAACGGTTTTTTCCACCCCCGAGTATTTTGCGGCTTTCAAAAACAGTATCTATTATCTTTGCGGTTCATTTATACAGCTTGGACTTGCATTGTTTATAGCGACTATTCTTTGCTCAAAGATAAGATTTGCCAATTTCTTCAAGGGCGTAGTATTTTTTCCCTATATGATAAATACGGTTGCGGTTGCTTTAATTTTCCGCAGATTTTTCCAGAAGGGTGACGGCATAACCAATACAGACGGTACTCTCAATTCAATAATAGACCTGTTGGGCGGTGACCCTGTTAAATTTCTATCTACAGAAGGGCTTGTCAACATTTGTCTCGTATTCGTTTCCATATGGAGATATATCGGCTTTGATATCGTAATGTTCATAGGTGCGATACAGTCAATTTCTCCCGATATTTACGAAGCTGCTGATCTTGACGGTGCAAACCGATTCCAGATATTCAGATACATAATCGCTCCCGGTATCAGACCAATTATCCTTCTTCAAATGATACTTGCAGTCAAGGGTGCTATCAGCGTTTACGAGATCCCTTTTATTATCACCGGAGGACGCTTCGGTTCAAGTACATTTGTTATACAAACTACGGAAACAGCATTTAAGTTTCAAAAAGTCGGGCTTGCCTCGGCAATGGCTGTAGTCCTGTTCCTTATAATAGTTGCGGTGACGATAATACAAAAGCTGGTTCTCAAGGAGGATAAGTAAAATGGCTGATACGGCAATCAAAAACAAAAGCTCAGATTTTGTACCCAAGCTTTTTACATTCCTGAAATATGCTATAATGGTCATAGCCTGCCTTGTGGTATTTATTCCTCTCGTCGTAGTTTTCTTAGGCTCATTCAAAAATAATACGGAGTTTCTTTCGTCAAATGTATTTGCGCTTCCGACAGAATTTGAATGGTCAAACTATAAGACTGCATTTATTGACGGCAAGGTTCTGCTGGGTCTGAGAAACACAGCAATAATTATTGTAATCTCCTGTACGGGAACAATAATCGTTGGTACAATGACAGCGTATGTACTCCAGCGTTTTAATACTGTTATGGGAAAGGTACTTAAAGCGGCATTTCTTCTTGCAACGCTTTTTCCTGCAATTTCAATGCAGGTAACGGTTTATAGGATTATGAACAGCTTTGGTCTTGTAGGAAGTATGGCTGCCCCCATCATTCTTTACATTGGTACTGATATTGTTTCCATATACATATTTATGCAGTTTCTGGATAACATCTCATACTCTCTTGACGAAAGTGCCATTATTGACGGAGCAAATTATTTTACGGTTTTCTTTAAAATAATCCTTCCTCTGCTTCGTCCTGCAATAGCAACCGTACTCATAATCAAGGTAATAAGCATCTACAACGATTTCTACACACCCCAGCTTTATATGCCAAGTGAGGAGCTTTCTGTAGTTTCCACATCACTTTATCGTTTTATGGGGCCTTACGGAGCAAAGTGGGAAATCATCTTTGCAGGTATCGTTATCTGTATTATTCCTGCACTTGTAATCTTCCTTTCACTTCAAAAGCAGATATATGCAGGTCTTGTAAATGGTTCGGTAAAGGAATGATGATATTCAACAGCATATATCATATAACACACAGCACCAAGGCATTACATTTTACCTTGGTGCTGTGTGTTATATTATAAATCAATGTATAAAAATGTTTAACCATTTTCTTTCTGTAGTCCGCTATTGTTAGATTTGAAGAATGTTTTTCCCATTCTTCATTGATTGATTTTCATTAAGCGGCGTACCATTTTTTCGAAATCAGGGTCATTTTCAAATCGCACCATAGCGTTGGTTTTACTCTCTTATAAATCAGGCAATCAACTGAATGAAGCCGACAGTGAGGAATAAGAAAAGCCGTACTCGGATTTTTCTGAATAAGGCAGTATATATTGGACTGTTCGACAAATTGTAATTTATCTGTTAAAGCGAATTCCAATTTTCTATTCCTTATAAATTGGATTGATCATTACAACTTATTCCTCTATTCTATCAAGAAAATCTCTGATAATATCTGCCACATCTTCCGGACGCTGGTCGTAAATGCAGTGGATTCCCGGCAGCAGCACCAGCTCGCAATTCCCCATCTTATCAAGATATGGCTGCAGCTCGGTATCACGGAGTTTTTGAAGATAGACCATATCATACCCTGATTCCGGAAACCTTGGTTGTTTCCTTCCCACGAATTCACATTCCTGCTTATCCCACGCTAGCATTTCATCTATTTCTTCTCTGGTCTGAAATCCCCAGCTTGAACAAATATAAACCTTTGGAACATCATTTGGCTTAATCTCATGATATGCAGTATTGCAGATTTCATTCATATGCTCATCTTCGTAGGAAAAAGCATAATTAAATGTATTGTGCAGATTCAATGCTTCAGAATACTTTCGCTGTTCATCCGAATAATTCATACCGGGAATTACACTCTTTAACAGAAATGACTTACCAAGTCTTACCAGTCCTATCTGATTTGCAGCAATCGCAAACCGATTCTCAATGGCACTGCCATTTTCCAAAGCAATATCAGGATTATCGCCGAGTTGTGTTCCGGCAATAAAAACGACACCCTCAATCTCTTCCGGATACTGACTTACCCAATATGTCGCATAAGCACCCCCTAATGAATGCGGAAGCAGAATATACGGCCCTTCAATTCCGGCATTTTTCAGTGCTGTACGATAGTCATTTACAACGCGCTCTAATGTCCGCGGCTCCTTTGTATCATCGCTGAGTCCATAGCCTGCCCGATCGACAATTACGATTCGATTCTCTTCAGTAAAATCGCCCATAAGGCGTTCCATTCTGACACTGAAATCAAATACGCCCAGACCTGATAATCCTACAAATGTATGCTTGCCTTTCTTGTTTCCGAAATCATATACATTCAGTGAATAGTCTCCAATTGAAACAGGATTATAATACCCTGCTTCGGTTAACATCTGCTTTTCTTTTGATAACAGAATTCTATGTACTATAAATGTAATTGCCAGAAATAAAATAAAAATACAAGTTATTATCACAAGTGCTTTTTTTACTCTTTTTGACTTTTTAGATTTCATCGATTCATCCTCCAAATTCACGCAAAGAATCTTCTTTATGTTTTTCAACTCATCATACTGTTCCCCTGCAAATTCTTATTTTGGGATCTGTCCGATTTTTTACATTATACCACATTTAGTTCGAAAAGACAATGCATACCGTCTTGCAAGCAAATAAATCACAGAAATGAGGTATCGTCAGTGGCAATCCACTTTTTTGAAAAACGTAATAATCCGTGTCCATTCCGCCCCAGCGGTAATCGCCGCTTTTCCATTCCATAATCAGATAATCTCTGCTGTGCAGACGTTGTATTTTCAAAGTTTATTCACTCTGTTGTAGAAAAACTCTCACTAAACGTGTTATTGTAAATTCTTTCGGAGTAATATATAATAAAAGCAAGAAAGAGACGTCGCTTTCAAAAAAAATTGGAGGAAAATTATGCAGCTTAATATAGGAGAAAATATAAAACGTTTCAGAAAAGAGCGTAACATAACGCAGGAAGAACTTTCCGAAATACTCGGAGTATCGTTTCAATCTGTATCACGCTGGGAGAATGGCACCTGTTATCCCGATCTTGAGCTTTTACCGACTATTGCGGAATTTTTCCGAATTACCGTTGACAGCCTTCTCGGAGTTAATGAGGTAATCGAGCAGAAAAATGTGAAGAAATATCTTGATGAATTTCAAAAAGCAATCAGCGTCGGAAATATTGATAAGTGCATTGAAATTGCAAGACAGGGTGTGGCGGAATATCCGAACAATTACAAGCTTTTGAACGCCCTGATGTATGCTTTGTTTGCATCGACGGACGAGGATGGAAATATCCCTGATTGGAAAGAAAATATGCTGAAATATGACGCTGAAATTACAGCACTCGGAGAACGCATTGTAAAGTACTGTCCCGACCAGAACATACGCCTTGAAGCTATGTCAAGACTCGCTTTTAATCACTGCGAAATGGGTAGAAAGAAAACAGGCAGAGCGATATACGAGCAACTGCCGCCGCAGGATTTCTGCAAGGAATCGCAGATGTGGTGGGGCCTTGAGGACGATGAGCGTCTGCCGTTTGTCAGAGATAAAATCAGAAAGGGTTATTTCGCTTTGGATAGCGGTATTTATTTGCTGTCACGCTACCGGCTTCTGCCTGATAATGAGCTTGTCCGTGTTTTAGAAAAGGAGCTTGAACTTGCCGATCTTATGTATGACGGTAACATCCCGATGGCTTCATGGGGAGGAGCAAATGCACGCTGTTTTTATGCAGGCTTGCTTGCAAAAACAGGAAACACCGATAAAGCATTTACCGAGCTTGAAAAGGCGGTAAATCATGCAATTGCCTTTGACAACCGACCTGAAGTCGTAGAAACAAGTTCGGTTTTATTCGGGGCAAATACTACCCACAGATATGAATTTGACACTGCGGATTCAAGACCCTTGTGTGAAATACTTCGTGATAAGTGGCTGGCTTCGGAGGATTTTAATGTTATCAGGAATGATGATAGATTTATTGCGGTTCTTGACAAAATCAAGAGGTATTGTTAACAAGAGATGCTGTCAAAACATTTATATTAGATGACATTATAAGTGGTATAATATCAGGCAATTTTATTTATGGTTACCGTAGTAACCAAATAGTAACCAAAATGATATTTCGACAAATTTCGCACAAAAAGAAAAAGTCCGTAGATGACGTATCTACGGACTTTTTGGTTGACGACCTATCGTCAATTTTGGCAGGGGCAGTAAGATTCGAACTCACGACACGCGGTTTTGGAGCTGTTATTGTTTTGAGTTGGAAGATTTTACATCGTAAAATATCGTTTCAAAAAGTGCTGAAAAATGGCTTAAATGCGTGGTTTGCTCGTTTGTATCTTTTTATATCGTTTCATATCTTTTGTATCAAAAAGTATCGTTTTTTGCTCAACTCGTACTATTTTCGTACTATGAGTTTGCTATACCCCCAAAAATGTAAGGAAAAACCGCATTCAAAAAGCTGTCAACTCACGATATGCGGTTTATTGAACCGCACACCGATAAAAGCAGGACTTTTCGTTGTTTATAATGTCAAAACAAGATTGTTATCATCACTATATTTTGACATTTCCTACATAAGATTTTGGCGGAAAGTGCAATATTTTTTAATATCGTGGCATTTCGTACTATATCCGTACTATGAGAACTCTGATACAAATTCTATACCATTCCGTAAATAATCATCGTTAATAAACAGATTTATCCGTGTGACAAAAAGCAACCCCAACAATATTTGTCGGGATCGCTTTGGATAGATATTATTTAGTCCAGCGGAAGTATTGATTGTATAATCTCCGCTGATATTGCGTCTGCTGTTGCTATTGCGTGAGCATATACCTTGCTCGTTGTTGCCGAAGTGCTATGTCCCAGCCTTTTGGCTGTTGTGGTAATTGGAACACCGTTTAAAATCATTATTGAAGCGTTTGTATGCCTTAATCCGTGAATGGATATATACGGAAGGTTATTGTCTTGAACAAAATAATGAAACCACGATGTTACTGTTCCGGGGTTTATAGGCTTACCGTTCCAAGCAGTAAATACTTTACCGCTGTTTATCCATTTGTCACCGAGTTTAACAGCTTCTCTGTCCTGCCATCTTCTATATTCCCCAAGCTTGTTTATCAAATCACTGCTGACTTTTATAACACGCTTTGATGAGTATGTTTTTGTACTTGACTCAAATACACCTCTATCAGAAAGATACAGCAAGGATTTGTTAATGTCAATGGTACAATTCTCAAAATCAATGTCATTCCAATCAAGTCCGCAGCACTCTCCCCTTCTCATTCCCGTATGCAATAACAGCATTATTATCATATCAAAGGGATGTTCTGCCTTTTCTTTTACTGTCTTAATCAGAAGCTCTGCCTGCTCATCATCAAGATAATTCGCTTCTTTTGCTTCTACTTTTGGCGGCTTCATTCTCTGACAGGGGTTGCTCTGAATTACCTCGTCATATACCGCAGAGTGCATTATAGCTGAAATAAGCCTGAAATGGTGCAGGATTGTTCTTGACGAAAGCGTTATTTCCTCCGCAGTAAAAAGCTTGTTGACAGGCATATCAAAGTATTCAGCGAATTTTTCAGCAGTTTTCTTGCTTACGTTGTTCCCTGCTCTTATTACATCAATGGTAGTTGTAGATATGCCTGTGTGTTTCGCAATATCGGGGCGAGTTTCCGATTTGCTCAACCGTTCAGCTTCAGCATTTGGAGTATATTTCGTATCATCACGCTTTTCCTCACGCAAATCATCAAAGAATGTTCGCAGATGATAAGGTTGTATCTGCCCTATTTTCAAATGTCCGAGTGCTGGCAATATCCTTCTTAACATCAATTCATACCTTTTGTATGTAGTAGGCTGAATTTCGTTTTTAGCCTTGACACGCCAAAATTCATCTACATATTCAACGAATTTCATATTCGGGTCATACTCAAGACCTCTGGAGCATTGCATTTCAAATTCACTGATTTTCTTTTTCAGCTCTTTTTCAATCTGCCTTTTCGTCATACCCTGTTCAGGTATCCAAGTCATATACTTGTTAATTCTCTTACCGTTAATGTCTGTGCCGCAGTAACAACGAATGTCATATCTGCCCTCACGTTCTGTGTATGATGCCATAGTACCACCTTTCTCCGATAACTTATTGACTTTCAGACAGAAACGTGATACAATAAAGTTGGTTAGGTTTTACATATCTTTTTCTGTCTGAAATTGATTTGTAAATCAAAGAATGTCATCGTACCTTTGGTATGATGGCTTTTCTTTTTTATTACGTTTTGATTATACCACATATTTCTCAACTTGTCAACGCTTTAAAGTGCTAAATCGCAAATTTGGGGCGTATCCTTTTTTGTGGAAAAACTCTGCTCACCAAACACGGCTGACATCAGGTTTTCTTCGGTAATAAGAACTCTGTTTCCTGACTTGAAATGGGGTAATTCACCGTTTTTACACATACATCTTATTCTGTATTCCGATAAGCCATCTATCAAAGCTGCCGCCTCTCTTATAGTAAGCAGTTTCTTTTTCTTAATACTCATACTAAAACCACTCCTTCAGTTTTATTGCTACCTATCCAAATTTGTCACTTGGATATTTTATTCTATTGTCAAGATACTGCCGAGGGGTAATATTTACCCTTCTACTATATAACGTACAGCTTTTCTATTATTTTACGACACTTGAAATAAAGTTTGTATCATTACACAAATTCTAATATTATTTTTATACATATTTTATATAAAAGGATTGGTTTTAAATCAAATTCATATATTCCAAATTCAGCTTTATTTTCACTAACGCACGTTCAATATATGTACTTACGGTGGTCAGGTTTACACCCATTGCATCGGCTGCCTGTTTCAAAGTCATACCCTCATAGAATACATATATAACTGCTTCTCTCTGTCTTGCAGACAGCTTTGTTCTGATAATATTCCTGATAGCTTCTCTCATTTCCTTGTTTTCGTATTCTGTTTCATAGCTGGGGACAGAAACATTAGCATATACACTCATCATCTCATCGCTATCAAAGAAAACCGTGTGAGCTTCATCACGCTTTCTTCTGCGATACGCATTTACGTTCATTCTGTTGATTGCTCTTGCAAGCTCACCTTTAACCTCTACTCGATTTTTTTAAAGTAATAGTATCTTTTCATAAAAATTCTCCTATCTGGCATTGTGCCGTAAATTATTATAAAAAATATAAAACCGCAACTTGTCTTTCAAGCTACGGTAATGCACATAATCTTCATTTCACTTTTATCACAACCCTTTCTGTTACAAAAAGAAAACCCCACTATACTTCCCCGTTTCAAAGGAATGTATAGTGGGGATTTTCAAATTACCCTCTTATTTTACTGTATCAAGCTCAACACGCTCTGCGGGAGAGAATTTGCCTGTGCGAGCATAGCCTGTGCGGCGTTATTGAGTATCTGATTTTTCGTGAACTCCATCATATATACCGCCATATCGGTATCCCTGATTTTGGACTCTGCCGAAATCAGATTTTCACGGGTCACGTTAAGGTTGTCAATCTTGTGCTCCAATCTGTTCTGATATGCGCCGATATCCGCACGCTGGCGTGACAGCTTGTTTACCGCCTCGCCGATTTTGTCGATTGCGGCATTGGCGCTCGCCTGTGTTGAAATGTTCACGCTGTCCTTGTCAACGCCGAGAATTTTGGTGTTCATTCTGCCGATGTCCATTGCGAAGGTGTCCTTTGAGCGTCCGCCTACCTGCATAATCCAGATATTTTCGCCGTCCTCAAAGTCACCGTCCTTGTCATCGTCATCATCAGCCTTTGCAGGTGCGTCAACAGGCTGATTTGCACCGCCGACAGTACCGTCGATATTGCTGTCGGGACGGCTCTTGATTTCGCCGTTGTTTGTAAGCGTACCGCCCGTGCTGTCGATATCGCCGCTGTTGTCAATCGTGCCGCCGTCTGCGTTGGTGATTTCACCGCTGTTGGTAATCGTGCCGCTGTTGTCGATAGTACCGCCGTTGTTGTTTGTCACGCTACCTGCGTTTTCAACTGTACCGCCGCTCTTGTTGGTAATATCACCGCTGTTGCTGATTGAGCCGCTGTCGGTGTTGGTAAGCGTACCGCTGTTTGTTACTGTGCCGCCGTTGTTGTTTGTCACGTTACCTGCGTTTTCAACTGTGCCGCCGCTGTTGTTGGTAATATCACCGCTGTTGCTGATTGAGCCAGTGCCATTGTTGGTAATCGTACCGCCGTTATTGTTGGTGATATCGCCGCTGTTGTCAATCGTACCGCCGTTTGCGTTGATGATTTCACCGTCATTGTTGACAGCACCACTGTTGTTGATTGTGCCGCCGTTATAAATTTCACCGTCATTGTTGACAGCACCACTACTATTATTGTTTATATCACCCGCACTATCGATTGCACCGCCGCTGTTATTGGTAATATCACCACTGTTGCTGATTGTACCGCTACTGGAAATTAAACCGTCATTATTGATTGAACCGCTGTTGTTGTTGGTAATGTCACTGCCAATTATATTCACGATTGTGCCGCCGCTGTTATTGGTAATATCACCGCTGTTGTCAATCGTACCGCCGTTTGCGTTGGTGATTTTACCGCCGCTGTTGTTGGTAATATCACCATCATTATCAATTTCACCGCTGTTGTTGAGTACGCCGCTGTTTTCAACAGTACCGTCATTGTCAAGCTTATTCGTAACATTCAGCGTGCCGCTGACAATATTGAGCTTACTGCCGTTTTCAACGGTAACATTATCCACAGTGCTTGTATTTGTGACAGTCAGATTAACAGTTGAATTGCCCTTTACGGTAAAATTCTCACCTGTTACGCCGTCAAATGTGATATTTGTCGTGCCGCCGCTTGAAACGGTAATATCCTCATCGGTTGTACCCGTAAAGGTGTAATCGCCTGTATACACATAGGTCTTATCGCCGATTGTGTAGCCGTTGTCTGTGATTGTTACGGGACCGTCAACGTCGTTGAGGTTGATTTGTCCGTTGCCCTGCAATTGAATCGGATACTGAGTGCCGTTGATAGTTGCTTTCCAAGTGTCAATTCCGCTTGTGTCGGAGATAAGCTGTTCAATAGTGAGGTCGCTGATAATATCGTCGTTTATGTCCTTGACATTGGCAGTAATTACGGCTACTCCGTTTGTTCCTGTGGAGAATGTTCCGCCTGAGCCGTTCTTACCGTCACCGATAGCTACCGCATCTTCACCGCCTGTTGCATTTACAGTACCGCCGCTGATTTCGATTTTACCACCGTCACCCGTATTACCGCCGCCGATACCTGCCGCCCAATCACCGCCTGTTGCCGTTACATTACCACCGCCGATTACGATATTACCGCCGTCGCCACCAACACCGCCGCCGATTCCTGAGCCTTCAAATCCACCTGTTGCTGTTACTGTACCGCCTGATATATCAATATTTCCACCAGATGAGCCACTGTCACCACCGCCGATACCTGCAGCGTAAGCTCCGCCTGTTGCTGTTACTGTACCACCATTAATGTCAATATCTCCGCCTGAACCTTCATAGCCACCGCCGATACCTGCCGCATAGTTACCGGCTGTTGCTGTTACTTCACCGCTTTTAATCTCAATAGTTCCGCCTGAATCATGGTCACTACCGCCGATACCTGCACCGAACTCTCCGCCTGTTGCATCAAGTGAGCCACTTCCGTCAATAACCAGCTTTTCACCCTCACCGACCTGCAAGCCTGCACAATCATAACCACTCTTTAAAGTATTTTCGCCCTCAAGAGTAAGATTAACGGTTGAGTTTTCGCCAACTTCAAATGCACACGCATAGTCTGTATCGCTCACATCAATATTAACATTTTTAATAGTAACATTCGCAGTTATACCGTCGTCGATTTTGATTTTGTCGGTTGTGGCTGAGCCTGTGCCCTCGATTTTGATTGCTTCGTTTGTGAGAACGGTTAAAGTGCCTGTGTCTTCGTCATAGGTGTAGTCAGTTCCGTATGTGCCGCCTGTTACGGTGAAATCACCTGTTGAGGGTGCTGGGGCGGCAATCGGATACTGAACGCCGTTAATTGTTGCACTCCATACGTCAATACCGCTTGTGTCGGAGATAAGCTGTTCAATAGTTGGGTCGCTGATAATATTGTCGTCTGCGTCCTTGACATTGGCAGTAATTACGGCTGTTCCGTTTTCGGTAGTGGAGAATGTTCCGCCTGAGCCGTTTTCACCGCCTGCGCCGATAGCCTCGGGGGAATTTCCGCTTGTTGCCGTACCGCCTGTTGCTGTAACATTACCACCCGATATTGTAACGTCACCGCCAGCCGCATTGTTACCGCCACCGATTCCTGCACCGCCTTGACCGCCAGTAGCCGAAACTGTACCACCATCAATATTTATCGTACCGCCAGTGTTTCCACCAGCGCCGCCACCGCCGCCGATACCTGCCGCCCATTCGCCGCCTGTTGCAGTTACTGTACCGCCATTAATGTCAACAGTTCCGCCGCCACCGTCGTTACCACCGCCGATACCCGCACCGTCAGTTCCACCTGTTGCAGTTACTGTACCGCCGTTAATTTCAATAGTTCCGCCTGACCCATTAGGACCACCGCCGATACCTGCACCACTGCTGCCGCCTGTTGCTGTTACTTCACCGCCATTAATTTCAATAGTTCCGCCTGAATCGTATATACTGCCGCCGATACCTGCACCTGCTTCACCGCCTGTTGCATCAAGTGAACCATTTCCGTCTATAACAAGAGTTTCGCCCTCGCCGACCTGCAAGCCTGCACGGTGGGCACCACTCTTTAAAATATTTGTACCTTCAAGTGTGAGATTTACGGTTGAACCTTCACCTACTTCAAATGCGGCCGTACCGCCTGCACTGCTCACATCAATATTAACATTCTTAATAGTAACGTTAGCATTAGTTCCGTCATTTATTTTGATTTTGTCGGTTGTGGCTGAGCCTGTGCCTTCGATTGTGATTGCTCTGTCTGTGAGAACGGTTAAAGTGCCTATGTCTGCGTCATAGGTGTAGTCAGTTCCGTATGTGCCGCCTGTTACTGTGAATGAGCCTGTTGAGGGGGCTGGGGCGGCAATCGGATACTGAACGCCGTTGATTGTTGCACTCCATACGTCAATACCGCTTGTGTCGGAGATAAGGTCAGCAATTTCGGTGTCATTGTCTGCGTTGCTTACAGTAATTTCGGCATTTCCGTTTTCGGTAGTGGAGAATGTACTGCCTGAGCCGTTCACACCGTCACCGATAGCTACCGCATTTTCACCGCCTGTTGCGGTTACCTTACCGCCGCTGATTTCGATATTTCCGCCTGAGCCGCCAGAAGTGCTAGTACCGCAACCGCCACCGATACCTGCACCGCCTCGACTGCCAGTAGCCGAAACTTTACCGCCTGTGATTGTAGTATTACCGCCAGAACCGCCATAACCGCCACCGATACCTGCCGCTCTGACACCTGTTGCAGTTATAATACCTCCATCAATAATTATAGTACCACTTGTTGCATTGGAACCATAGTCAGCTTCATATAAACGGAAGTTATTTCCGCCGATACCTGCCGCAGCAGTACCACCTGTTACATCAAGTGAGCCATCTCCGTTAATAATAAGAGTTTCACCCTCGCCGACCTGCAAGCCTGCACGATGGGCACCACTCTTTAAAATATTTGTACCTTCAAGTGTGAGATTTACGGTCGAATTCTCGCCTACTTCAAATGCACACACACTACTTGTACCGCTTAAATCAATATTAACATTTTTAATAGTAACGTTCGCAGTTATACCGTCATTGATTTTGATTTTGTCGGTTGTGGCATTGCCTGTGCCTTCGATTGTGATTGCTTCGTCTGTGAGAACAGTTAAAGTGCCTGTGTCTTCGTCATAGGTGTAGTCAGTTCCGTATGTGCCGCCTGTTACTGTGAATGAGCCTGTTGAGGGGGCAGACGGGGTAGGTAAACCATATATGGTTCCGTTGATAGTTGCACTCCATATACCAGCATCTTTTCCGCTTGTATCGGAGATAAGGTCAGCAATTTCGGTGTCACCGTCTGTGTTGCTTACATTAATTACCGCTGTTCCGTTTGTGCCTGTGGAGAATGTTCCGCCTGAGCCGTTCGCACCGTCACCGATAGCCACCGCATTTGAACCGCCTGTTGCAGTTACTTCACCGCCGCTAATATCAATAATTCCGCCTGAACCATTATAACCGCCGCCGATACCTGCAGCATAGCTACCGCCTGTTGCCGTTACAATGCCGCCATTGATATAGATGTTTTCACTTGAACCATTTCTGCCTCCACCGATTCCTGCAGCGGAACTTCCGCCTTTTGCTGTCACTGTACCGCCGTTAATCTCAATAGTTCCGCCTGAATCGTATATACTGCCGCCGATTCCTGCTGCACCCCTGCCGCCTGTTGCATCAAGAGAGCCTGTGCTGTTTGCGGTAATAACAAGAGTTTCACCGTCTTGAACCTGCAAGCCTGCATATTCGCTCTTTAAAGTGTTTTTACCTTCAAGAGTGAGATTAACGGTTGAGTTTTCACCTACCTCAAATGCCACACCGCCTGTACTTCTCACATCAATATTAACATTTTTAATAGTAACATTCGCAGTTATATTGTCAGCAATTTTGATTTTGTCGGTTGTGGCTGTGCCTGTGCCCTCGATTGTGATTGCTTTGTCTGTGAGAACGGTTAAAGTGCCTGTGCTTTCGTCATAGGTGTAGTCAGTTCCGTATGTGCCGCCTGTTACGGTGAATGAGCCTGTTGAGGGGGCAATCGGATACTGAGTGCCATTAATTTTTGCACTCCACACGTCAATACCGCTTGTGTCGGAAATAAGGTCGGCAATTTCGGTATCACCGTCTGCGTTGCTTACATTGATTACCGCTGTTCCGTTTTCACCTGTGGAGAATGTACCGCCTGAACCGTTATAACCGTCACCGATAGCTACTGCATCTTCACCGCCTATCGCCTTTACTGTGCCACCGCTGATTACGATATTTCCACCTGAACCGCAGTAACCGCCGCCGATACCTGCCGCCATTTCGCCGCCTGTTGCTGTTACTTCACCGCCGTTAATCTCAATAGTTCCACTTGCCTTGCAGTCAACGCCGCCGATACCTGCCGCTAATCCACCGCCTGTTGCATCAAGAGAGCCGCTTCCGTCAATAACCAGCTTTTCACCCTCGCCGACCTGCAAGCCTGCACGGTAGGCACCACTCTTTAAGGTATTTTCACCTTCAAGAGTAAGGTTAACAGTTGAGTTTTCACCAACTTCAAATGCACACGCATCACTTGTACCGCTCACATCAATATTGACATTCTTGATAGTTACGTTTGCGGTTGTTCCGTCAGCGATTTTGATTTTGTCGGTTGTGGCATTGCCTGTGCCTTCGATTGTGAGGGCTGTTCCTGTCAATACGGTGAGAGTGCCTGTGTCTTCGTCATAGGTGTAGTCAGTTCCGTATGTGCCGCCTGTTACTGTGAAATCGCCTGTTGAGGTGACAGATGGGGTCATATCTTCCGTAGGTGCAACGCCGTCGGCTGAAACTACACCGCCCGAGAGTACCGTTATATCGCTGGGATATTCGTTTTTAACAGCGGTATTGGTGCTGTCGAGAGCGAACAAATTCAGCGAAAGCGAAGCGTTGGAGTATGGGTCGCCGTTAAGCAGGTCGCCGCTGATAAGACCGCCGCTGACAACGTTGGAAGTATATCCGTCATTGGGTGTGCTGTCGGTTGAGAAGTAACCCTGCAGTGCCATTATTTGAATAAAGCTTACAACATCGCCATCGTTTGCAAAGCCGTTTTCAAAATCGCTTGTGCTTGAATATTTTCCGCCTGAAATTTCGTTGATTACAGAGTCAAGGGAGCTACCGCTGATAATTTTACTCAACATAGTATTAAGACCGCTTAAAATGTCCGAAGCTGCCGCTGTTGAACTGCTGAGATTTGCGTCTGCTCCCGAGGCAAGGTAGCCCAGATACATACAAGCGAGGTAGCCTGTGCCGTACTGTGCTGTGGTATTGCTTTCCGAAGAAGTAAGCGGGTCGTTTGCCAAAGCGGTGCTTATTTCGGAAGTATCACTGTCGGGCGTAATACCCATACCGTGATGAACCCAGTTGCCGGGACCCGAAGCTGTCTGAGCCATACCCTCAGCAAACCACGCAGGGAACGAGTCGGTCTGTCCCGACGAGGAAAGTCCGAACATACCTGCGGTTGTTGCCTCAAACATAAATGCGTGAATCATTTCGTGGGCAATTGTGGATTCAAGGGCACTTCTGCCCTCCTCGGTTGAAAGGTCAACCGAATTCATATTTACGGAAAGGGTATATGTCATTGCTGTAGCATATACCTCGCCCGTTGTGTTGTTCTGATACGCTGTCGGGCTTGCACTGACATAGGCAAGGGTTGTGGAGCTGTCCGAATACAGATTAAGACCGATACCAATGCTTGAACCTGTCAGATAGTTGAAGGCTGTGTATTTGCTCATAATTGCCTGTACAGCCTGAGGAACAATCTGCGTTTCCAGCGTTTCAGCGGCTTCTGCCCAGCCTGTACCGCTTGTACTTGTGGCAGAGCCTGTCTGCGTCTGTGTTGTTTCAAAATTAAAGGTAGTTTCGGTGTAGATAATATTTTGCAGCTTTTCGGACTTCTGCGAAAGCACACTTTCAAGGGTAACGTTATTCTGCTGTGCAGAAGCATCAACAGCAGTGTATTTTTGCTGTTTTGTAACAGTGTTTCCGCTTGGAAGCTTGTATGTACCGCCTGTGCCGTCGAAAAGGTTCATACCGTTGAAGTCGGTATGTTCGGCAATATGGTCTATTTCGTCCTGTATCTGCGTAAATTCAAGCTGTAAAGAAGCACGGTCAACGCCGTCATCATAGCTGCCGTTTGCCGCCTGATTAGCAAGCTCGTTCATACGCTGAAGCATAGAGTGTACTTCGTTCAAAGCTCCCTCTGCTGTCTGGACGAGGGACACAGCGTCGTGGCAGTTCTTCTCCGCCTGTGTAATACCGTTTATCATAGAACGCATTTTTTCGGACACAGCAAGACCTGCAGCATCGTCTGCGGAACGGTTTATGCGATAACCCGAAGCCAGCTTTTCAAGGGTTTTCGCCGTCTTGGATTTGTTCACACCGAGTATTCTGTTTGCGTTCATAGCAGTTATGTTGTTCTGAATTTTCACTTACCGTTCCTCCTTTCAATCCCACAGACCGTCCTGCGTGAGAGTAATTTCAGCTTTGCAAATCGGACAGGGCACGTTATTTTCCACAGCCTCGGCATTCTCCGACGAGCATTTCGGACAATCGCCGATTATTTCGTGCTTTTCACCGTCAAGGGTGTAGCTTACAATCGGCAGGGCATAGATTTCCCCACAGTCCTTGCAGGCACAGATAATTCGGTTGATTATAACTCGCTTTGCACCGTTGGAAATCATTTCTTTCAGCAAAGCTTGTTTTTCCTCGGAAAGCTCCCTGCCAATTTTTTGGGGCATACAATCGTTTCGACCGCCGCCTGCAAAAAGTCTTTTACTGTAGCCGCAATTTTTACATTCTGCCCTATATACAACGCCCATTTATTTTCACCTCTGTCATATCAAAAACGCCTTCAAAGCCTGTTTGGAGTAAACAGACTTTAAAGGCATAAAATATTTATTTACATTCAAGCCGAAAAAGAGCATAACTATCCTGTCTGTCTGTCTGTCTGAATTATAGGACGGTTTCATCGGCTTGTCAACTCCTTTTTGTGAATTTTTGGATAATACCAGAGTGGCATTACTATACATCATATATATCGGCAGTTTTGTTTAAAACTTTAGCTTTTTGAGGGGATTTGTAAATATTTTTTGAATTATTCAGACAGATAACAGCATCATTTATCATATATGAAAACAACAGAAACTCATTGTTTTATGATAATTTAAAAGTCAGATTAAATAACTATTATCAGAAATTGTGTTATCTTCATAATTTAGATAGTACACTCTTTTGTTTTGCTTTTTTGCATATTCCACTGTTGAATATGCACCGCCATTTTTATGTCTGATAAAGCACACAACCAAATTAGAACGGTCTACCATTGCTCTGTTGCGTATCTGAAAAGCAGAACGAAAATGTGCGGCTGCCGATTGCCCGCATATTTCAATTTCAGTGTAGTATTCCTTCAAATTTTCGGCATTGTCACGATATTCCGCTGTCTGATACGGCAGAACAAGGATGTGAGATGCATTACCATAATCGTTCTCTTTCATAATCCGACGTATTACCGATGAAACAAGAGTGTCGAATTCACCGTTGCATCCGACAAGAAAATCTATATATTCTTTTTTTCTGATAAGCTCCCTAACAAGCTTTTCAAGTTCTTTTTCTATTTCAAAGCCGTCAGACAGTTCTCTGTGCCCGAAAAAGCTTACAGTATATATTTCCATATAATCACCCATAATAATTATAACGCTCTATCTTTGTACTGTCAACGCTTTGTCTATCTTAATTTTTGCGTTGATTTGTACTATAATAAAATTGTGACAGTGAAGGGAGATGAGCTGTGTGGATATTTCAAAACGATTAAAGCAAATACGCAAGGCAAAGGAAATAAGCGTTTATAAACTTTCGCAGCTTTCGGGAGTATCTGAAACTCATATCCGAGATTTGGAACGTGGGGACAGGAATCCTTCTATTGATACTCTTGCCAAAATATCAGCTCCGCTTGGTCTGTCACTTTCCGAACTCCTTAATGAAACAGACGGCGTTTCCTATCTTAATGAAAACGAAAAAACGCTTGTTGAGTGTTTCCGTCACCTGTCCGATGATAAAGCGGATACATTGTTGGCTTTCCTAAAAACGCTTGCGTAAAAGGTAAAAAAAGGCTGTAACCTCCCTATGTTAAGGGGTGTTACAGCTTTCTTTATTCTAACACTGAATATTTTGTTGTCATTAAGAACGCTTATTCGTTTTGCACAATAATTTTGTTTTTTATTACTGAAAAACCGTCCGTGCCAAATTAGCACGAACGGCTTTATCAGTTATATAGGATTTTAAAGAGCAACGTCATTAGTCCCTCTGTTTTTGTCCCCATCAGGCACAACCGGCTCATATCCCTGCTGCTCGATGTTATCAAGCCAAGTATCCATAAATTCAAGGACACCGTTTATGTTCTGTACCAACTGCGGAGTAGGCTCTGCGTTTGGGTCATAGCTTTCATAAATGCCCATACCGCTGTTTTCATAGCTTATTGGAATAACCTTTTCATTCTCATAGTCCACAATGAAGCTAATCATCGGGTCATACATCAAATCACCGTTCTGTACA
>JAFSBM010000200.1 GCA_017437285.1 Ruminococcus sp.
GAAAACAAAGCTTTCTATATCTCAGCGAGCAGAGCTGAGGGTTGTCCCGGTGCAGTCATTAAAATGTGAACCAATCTTACCCGATCAGAAAGGAGTCATTCCATGAACCATCTTAGAAAAAATATTTCCCTCCTGCTCATCGCCGCACTGGCGGTCAGTCCGCTTTCCGGCTGCGGCTCCATGATGGAAAAATCCGGCAGTACACTCGAGGTCTCCCTCGATACCTCGTACCGCACCGCACGCTTCCTGCCGAATGAGCACGGCGTACCCCGGTGCACCTGGGGCAGCAGTGTCCTCCTTGAGGAATTCTTCAGTTCGCCGCTCTCCAAGGATGCCAATTATTCCGATCTCTACTGGTACGATACCGAAACTGAAAATGCTGTCCGCTTCCGCCCGAAATGCGTCGATGACCGTACGGAAGGAAATTATGTGCAGGTGCCCATGGCCTTCCATCTTGAGGATGGCCGGACGGGGATTGTCTGCATTGAATCGAAAGCGATCTACGAGGAACAGTGCCGCCGCTGCATCGAGTATTATGACGAGCAGATGCAGTACCTCGAGACCGTCGAGATTCCCGACAGCTTCCAGCCCGACACGCCCTATACATACTGGATGGAATATACCTGGATGGATGCAGCCGGCAACTGGTATGTCCTGAACGAAAACTACGACACAGGGGAAGAATTTTATACTGCCTACAATAAGGACTTTGAGAAGCTCGGCAATATCGATGTCGAGAATGTCGCTTCCATGACCCAGGGCAGCCGGCCGGGCACCATGTATACCGCCGTTCACAAGTATGATCAGGAGACCGACCAGTCCTATGTGGAGGTCTTTGAGGTCAGTGCCGAAGACGGCACAGCGATCAGCACGCAGAATTTTCATGATGCGTATGATTTTGAATTTTTGTCCGATGCCGGTGACTATGACTATCGTTATCGGGATGCCTTTGGCATCTACGGCGTCAAGGACGGCGAGGCCACGCAGCTGCTCGACTGGATCAATTCTGATGTAAATCTGTACACGGTGAGACATGTCTATGCACTCGACAATGGTCAGTTCATTTTCGACCAGTGGGAAGGCGGTCAGGACGGCGGCATGATGTCGGCAACGCCCCGCACCGAGGAGGAGATCGCAAACACACAGCTCATCAGCCTTGCCGTTGTCAATATGGAACCGAAGCTCCGTGATGCCGTGATTGCCTACAACCGGCAGGCAGAGAATACCCGCATCATCGTGGTCGATTACGGTGCCATGGCAGAACCGGGCACAAATGGCTATGCACAGCTCAAGAGCGATATGCTCGACGGCATTGTGGCGGACATGATCTGTGCAGACGGCCTGAATTTTGCAAGCCTTGCCGGCAAGGGCATGTTCGGGGACTGGTACACGCTCATGGATGCGGATGAGGAATTCCGCCGTGAGGACTACCTCTCCAACTTCTTTACTGCATACGAATACGATGCAAAGCTCCAGCGGCTCGGCCCTTCCTTCACCGTACTGACAGCGGCTGCCAAGACCGAGTATGCCGGCACGGAAGAGGGCATCACCCCCGAGCAGTTTGCTGCCTACAAGGACAGCATGCCCGAGGGCATGGATCTGACCAATGAGCTTGTTGTGAGTTATAAAGACTATGATTTACTGTACTGGTTCGGCGGGAGGCAGAACCTCTGGATCAATCCGTATACAGGAGCGTGCAGCTTTGACAATCCCGCATTTGCTGCTGTGCTGGAGCTGAACCGTCCCATCCCGCCGGAGGAGCAGCCGCAGAACGATGAGGAGCAGCAGGCACTCTTTGATGCGATTCCGTATGCCTTCCGTGAGGACAGGGCACTTGTGTGCTTTACACAGATCACGGAGCCGCTGGATTACCATAAGGTGTGCCGTGCCACCTTCGGCGATGCACCCCTGACATGGGTCGGCTATCCGATGGAATATGATACGGGCAACGGCGGCGTTTTTGCGGCCGATTTCACCGTGTCCTACAATCCCGAGTCGGAAAGGAAAGCAGAGATGTGGGATTTCATGAAGCACCTGCTGAGTGCGGAGTATCAGAATACCGTGACGGATGCCATGCCTTTGCATCTGGAGACGCTCCAGAAGCGTATTGACACGACTGTCCGCTTCAAGGGGGCAAAGGTGCAGCTCGGCAACACAGAGGTCAACATCGGCGGTGCGAGCGAGGAGGGGATGGCGGCATTCCGCAGCTACCTCGAGGGCATCCGCACGTCGTATTACGGCGACGAAGAGGTGCGCAGTATTATCGAAGAGGAATTTCAGGCAATGCTGGCAGGGGATGCCTCTGCCGAAGAAACGGCCGCCCTCATCCAGAGCCGTGTGAGCTTGTATCTGAGCGAGCAGAGCTGATAGGAAGGCAGCACCGCCCCCCAACGGCGGTGCTGCTTCCCTATTTTTTGAAGAAAAAACTTTTTTGAAAAAAGGCTTGACAAAATTCGGGAAGTGTGATATAATATACAAGTCGTGAGTCATTGCGATAAAATTTGATAGGGGCGTAGTTCAACGGTAGAATAGGAGTCTCCAAAACTTTTGACGAGGGTTCGATTCCTTCCGCCCCTGCCACTTGATAACCGGTCAGAAAATACAGGAAATGTATGCTCTGACCGATTGTCATATTGACAGGAAATAGTTTGAACATTCATAACGGAACGGCAGTGTTGTCACATTGGTTCATGCCAATGCACCGCTGCATAAGAAGTGTTTGTTCTCCTTACCACTCAAATCTCACTTTCATTGCCTCTCTGGATACCGTCCAGAGGTTTGAAGAGTGTATGGATCGCTCGTCTGTTGTCTGTCTGCAAACTTTGAACAGATGTCGTGGCGTACATCTTCTATGGCTGCCGAGATTTCATACCGGCATGAGGATGAATGCGTTATGAGGTGTTCGATATTCGGTTGTCAAGTTCCATGTAACATTCGTGCAACAGTCGAAAAATAATGCAAGCCCTTCAGAATGCACGAAACATACTGAAAGGCTTGACAAAATCTATTTCTTGTGCTATAATGAAAGAAGTTGCATTAAAACGCACACAAATAGCATTCTCACTAAGTCAGCCAGATGTTCCTGCATCTGTTTGATTACGAGGTACAAGTTGTCGCCAAACATCTTGTGCCTTGTGGGGGTGCTTATTTTGTTACCCTTCTATTATAACACATTCTTCTTGGATTGTCAACCAGATATAAGAAATTTTTTGCAAAAAAATTCGTCCCTGATAATACTTATCGGGGACGATTTGTTGTATCAACTATTTTGAAAAGAAAAAATGTGTAATTAGAACAGCGATGCAATCGCAAAGAACCGGAGGATACAGTAGCAGATGATAATCACCAGCAGCACAAGCCCTACAGAAATCAGCATAGCTCCTAATGCTTCACCTAAGATGCCAAATACAATTGCAAGACCGAAATTCGATGTCAATATCAAAGATCCTCTCAACAAGAATCCCCAAAGTCCTGCCTGTAAAACGCTGTTTGCGAGCAAAACGAGCAGCACGATGCCGACAAGAATTATCGTAACAATCAATACATTCTTTGAGAAGTCAATCCCAGCCTGCCAGTTCAATTCTGTAGACAGTGCGTAAATTGTGATATGCAGACCTACAATCAAGGCAGGGAGCACCCCAGAAAGGGCAGTAATTTTGGGCAGTGAGTCAGTTGATATGGCAGGAAAGCGTCCCAAGGGGAGTTTTTGCAGCACATAATTGATCGGTCTTGCACATAGCAGTTCAACAAGCACTGCTACGAGACAAATCGGAACGATCATCATACCATTGTCATTTTGAGTACAACGCATTCCAAATTCACATAACCTATTGATAAATGCCCATTTCGCAAACGTACACTCTGTTTCTACAGCGGGGAGTGAGAACATCACATACACAAACAAGGCGATAGCTGCAAGTGCGATTATGCAGCAAAATGTTCCGCCAATTGTTTTGAAGGTCTCTGCAACTTTCCCCTTTTTTGATTCCTCTTTGGCTAATATTGTATCCATTTCATCGGGGGACATCGTTCTGAATTTCATTTCTTCCATATGCTCACCTTTTTCGTTTGATTCTTTTATTATTTTAGCAGATTTTATATTCTCTGTCAAGATATACGAGCTTTGATTTACTTTATTGAAAAAGAAAGAGGATTTCAGCCTGTTTCTCAAACATGTGGATTCATGACATTTTAGACAAGATTTCCCTCTGATTTTGTGCAACACCACAAAATACACTCAATGAGTTCAAAAATCACGTTTTGCTATTGACTTTTATACTCATTGGGTGTATAATTAGAATGTAAGCAAAACTCGAATAAGCACCACAGAAAGGAAATGGATTATGGAAACAAAGTATGGCTACAAGGAAATCAGACGTGTCAGCATGATGGCACTGCGTTCCCTCTGTATCAAGATGAATTGGTTCGTCAAGGCTACAAATAAGGAATACGCAGTGTTCCTTAACTATGCAACGAACGAAACCGTGACAACCGATGATCTGGTAGAAATGGCAACACAGGTCAAGGAGTACAGCGACACGCACTTTGAAATCGAGGATATTATGTATCTGATCGCTGAATGCTGCCACACATATTTTGAAGAAACGGAGGAAGAGTAAGCATGAAGAACTTAAAAGTGCTGACGAAGTATGTAATGATCGAGGGCGACACCTTTGCCCTCATCAGTTTCGATACGCCTGAAAATATGGTTGATATGTATGGAAGTCGAACCTACGGATTGATCGACTATAAGTACATTGGGGATGATGGCAGACTGACTAAACCGCTGATGTATGGGGAGATGGCAATCTCATCTACACCGGCTAAGGCAATTGAACAGATGCGACGGCTGACTATCAGCAGTCGCTGGAGAGATGCACATCCGAATGCCACCGATCAGGAGTTTGCGGATTTTCTGCTTCAGCTTTATCAGATTCAGGCGTGAGAGAGGAGAGACGGACATGAAAAAGATTTTGTTTGAAACTATAGTGGCAAATGCCAAGGGTCTCCCAGCATGTGATTTTCCAAATGATGAAGTTCTTAGAGCGTTATGTCTTGAAATGACACCGAGTCAGCGGATGGAATTCACAAGCATCTGTCTAAAAAAAGGGGTAATGGAGTATAACTATGGAAATATCGTTACAAAGCACAGAGGCTTTGTTGTTGTTACTCGGTAATCCCAGTAAGAGAAACAGTGCAGCAGGGCAGAAGAACTGTCCTGCTGCTTTTATGGAGGAATTATGATTGTAATTGAAACCGATAGAATCTACGCAATTTATTGCCGAACTAACCGCCGTGTGAAATGGCAATATGCTGAATATTGTGGACGCTATAGAACACCAGAGGAGGCGATCGAGGCAGCAAAAATGCACTACGGTGATCGTGCGTTTGAATACATGATTGAAAATCCATTCAACGATGAATTTGAAATGCTGACAACTGGTTTTGTCAATTGGAAAGGGAAATCTTGACTTCCGTACTCAATGAGTGTATAATATATATAACAATTTGAAAGGAGAAAACATCATGATTGCATTCAGCGATTATCGAAAGCTGTACGAATCAGCAAAAGACCATGAAGAAGTTGATACATATATCACAACCTTCGAAGGGGATCACGATAAGGCATTGTTAGAAACCATTTACTCGTTTGTCCATGAGGGAATTGTAGGAATGATGAGGGCAGAGCATATGCTGTTGACAAAACTTGCTGACAAATACGGTTTACCATACAGAACGGTACAAAATTGGCGAGACGGTACACGAAAGTCACCAGATCATGTGATGCTGCTGCTCGGATATGCTGTAATAGCTGAAACATACTTTACTGAAAAAGAAAAGCAGGAAACCTCTTGACTTTCCTGCCATGATCGTGTATAATAAAACTAAAGAGAGTGCACCGGTTGACGGTCGCTCCCAAAGTAGTGTTAAGAAATAACCGCTAAGTTTGGTCGCTTGGGCGGTTATTTCCTTTTATCATTGTGAAAAATCGCATACAGGAGCGAAACCAGACCAACCAGAAAAATTCCGATCTGTGTGAGTTCAGCTAATGTTATGTATTGTTCCATGATCTCACCCCCATTTCTGGGAGCAGGATTGACCGCCATCCGTTTTCAGACGCACTCTCTGATTCCATTATACATCAGCGGTCGATTTTTGTCAAGATATGATGCCATACGATAGGACGAAGGTGAAAGCCTCCGTCCTTTTATTTTATCATTGCGTTCAGGAGCACCAGCACCGCCATGTGCAGCGGATAGTACACATAGAATACCCAGCGATTTATGTTTTTTGTTATGCCGGTTCCGCTGCCAGACTTTCCATTATACATCCCGATCAGCAGAGGGGCAAGCAGTATACCAAACTGAAAGAAAGAAGATCTCAATCCATCCAATGTCATTGCATACCGTTCAACCACCAAGAATATTGACAGACAAATGTAAATGATGTTTCTTTTCTTTGGATTCTCCCTGAACTTGTAAAAGAGCAGCACCCAGATAGGAGCAATGTATGACCAGTCACCCAGATCGGCAATGGCAAAACAGATGAGTTTCAGAATCAGTTTTGTCATAGTCTTCATTTTCTTGTTTTCTGAAATCAGCAGCACAAGGAAAGATAAACAAAATGTGAACATCACATTCCAGTTCATCAGAAATTCAACTGCATTTTCCGGCGGACGGCGAAAAATCATGAGAAAGTAAAACGGCTGTGAAATCAAAGCGAATAGGGCAAGCCGTGAGAAATATTTCTTGCGGTTTCTGGTGTGACGGAAACCTTCAGCAATAAAGAAACACATAATGGGGGCTGTAAGCCTTCCTATCGTCCGCATGAGAAAGTATAGGGGAGTATCCGGTGCAACGAACAAAAACGCTGTGTGATCGATTGTCATAGCAATGAGGGCTATGTATTTGAGTGCATTCCTTGAAAGCATCTTGTAATTTTTCATTTTCATTTCCTCATACCGGTTTTACGCCGTTCGGTACAAACTTCGATTCTCTTCGTTCACGCTCTGCACCAACAAGCGACTGCACATAAGTACCACCCATGACTTTCTCCATTGCGGAAAGAGTATCGGATGCTTCTTGCAGTTTTTTTCTTTCTTCAGACAGGGCTGCATCAGCTTGCTGTACACTCTCCATCTGATTATTGATGAGAATGTCTACATTCCGGTAATTGCTTGCATTGATTGTACCGTACTGCTGCAATGTACGCTGTGCCTGTTCAAGCGTGAACACATCCGACTTTTTGCCCTCAAAGACGATTTCAATTTTTTCTTTCAGATCATAGAAGGTTTTCAGTTCTGCTTTCTCACGCTCCAGCTGTTTTTCTTTTTCAGAAACAGCCTGTTCCAGTTCTTCCATTTCTCGGCGTAAGCTTTCAACCGTTGCACCGGCATTGATCTTTGCATTCAATGCCGTCAGTTTGTCAAGTTCAATGTCGTTTGTCCATGAGAATGGTTTTGTCTTGTCTCTCTTACGCATTGGCAATGCTCCATTGCCGAATGCGATCGTGTAGAACTGCACTGTCCGCAGTACAACAAATTCCGGTGTGTTCTTTTTGGCTGTACTGATTTTCTGTGCAATGCTGCTTTCGTATTTTTTGCGAGCATTGATTCTGTTCCGGAGTGCATATTCGCTGTAGTGTTCGCCGAGGGATTTCAATCGGATTGCCTGATTGCCGTGCGGAGGTTTCACTGCAAGATATTTGCCGTTCCGGATGGTGTAGTTTTCGGCTTTCAGCTTTTCCAGCAATTCCTCTACGCTGCTGGACTGCATGAGCAGTCTGTCAATATCTTCACGCAGCTTGTCACGAGCTGCACTTCTTTTCGGTTTGTATTCTTTTTCAATTTTCCGAATTTCTTCGACAAAACATTCTTGTGCCTCGAATCCGTTTTCAGTTTCGTGGTAGGGAATCCCCAGATCGTCCAATTGTGACTGCACGAATGCTTGTTTTTCTGGTTGAGCGTAGAAGAACGAACGGTAAGGAGACTGCTGCTGCTGTTCAAGAAGTTCGTGTTCACGCTCCAACAAATTCAGTCTTGTCCGCAGCTGCTGCACATGACTGACTTCCAGATCTGCATCTGTGATTTGTCTGGACTTTCTGAGTGCAGCAACGATCTTTTTCTCATCCTGTGTTTTCTTGAACTGTTCCACAGTTTGATGTGCGTACTTTGCATTTTTATCGTCTCGAGTGTAGCCATGCCGATGCAGGATGCGTTCCATCTCTTCTCTTTCACTTGCCTCCCATGCAACCAAACGATTCTGCTTGAAGTTCGTTGCGGTAAAACCTTGTTCGTCAAGTGCAGCTTTCATGGAAACCCCCTTACTCAATCCATTCTTTCTGCCAGCTGTGTAGAACGGAATGAAGTCAATATGCAGATGCGGACTGGCTTCATCCATGTGCAAGACGGCATTGAAGATGTGAAGGTTTGGATTCCTCTCTTTGAATCCTCTGATGTATTCGTCCAGCATTTTTTTTGCTTCTTCTCCATTCTGACTTCCGCATGGTGCAGACCGGCTATCACCAAACTGCACAATGATTTCATAGTAGGCTTCTTCACGCTTGCTGTCAGAAATGTGCTTATAGTAGTCTTGTATTCTTCGACATGGCTGTTTCTGTTTGGCATTGTATGCTGCAATGGCTTCACCGAAAAGTTCTTGGTAAGCATCCTCTACATCCTGTCGGACATAGGTTATATTTTCAGCCATCTTTTCCGGCTTGATATTTCCTGCAATGAATTTCCGGTTATTGTGTTCGACATTCGCTCCATGCTGGACACTTGCTTTGCCCAGCGTGAAGCTTGTACTCAATGACGCCATTTTGGAAACTCCTTTCTTTTTTCAAAAACGGTATTTTTGTGATGATTTTTGTAAAAATCATAATTCATGTGCATATTGGGTAGTGTTTACCCAATACCTGTTTTGCACGTCCCAAATGGAACGGGCAAAACAGATCATTCCGCTCCGCTGCATTATTGGGCAAAGTCTGCGACCTTGACGGCACAGAATCCCCTCCACGTTTTCAGCAGAAAACAAGAAATTTTTCTCCGAAAAATCAGTGAAGGAAATTCTGACTGCTCCGCAGATGGGGAAACTCCCCAAACCCCTTTTGCAGCTTTTTTCTTTCAGTGTAGTATCAACTGTTCTCATTTTTATTTTTACCCTTTCCGATCTGAAAGAAAAAATCTTCACTGCAATCTTCTGTTGCGTTCAAGTAGATTGCCATCAGTTTGATCAGCAGTGCAGCCTCATCTTCATAAAAATAAATGACGGCTGTTTCTTCTCCTTCGTGTGTGAAAGTTCTGCCATAGGTCAGAATCTTTTTCTTCAGTCGCTGTGCATAGACAGCGTATTTATTTGTTTCGTCTGCTTGAATGAAATTCGACAGAACCGAAACAAGGGAGTTGAAGAATCCCCTTGTCAGAAAAACTTCAACTGCCCCTCTTTTGGATTTTGTATTTTTGTAATTCACTTCTTACCTCTCATCTGGAAATGCGGACGCTCCAATTTCTTTTCATCGCCAATCGGCTGCTGTGTGATACTTGCATCGGGATTTTCTGATCTGAACACAAGCATCTCATTCCAGTCTTTGAAACCTCTGTCATCGAGATGGGACTTGACACTTGCGGATCTCACAAAGCCATTCTCTGCTTCGAACTTTCTTCCGGCATCATCGTTGTCTACACAGGAAATGATCTGCACACCTTCTGCCTCCAGTTTTTTCGGCACAGTCGGTTTCAGTCCTGCCATGGAAACCAGAACCGCACCTTCGAGTTTTTTCTTGTCACAGAAAGTGTAAAAACTCATCAGGTCAATCGCACTCTCAAAAATGTATGCTCGTTTCAGTTTTCCGTCTTTGGCAGGAACAGGAGTGAACATGAAAGCACTGTCACCAGTTCCGGCTGCAATGCCCTTGAATCTTTTGAAAGAATTGCAGCCCTGCACTTCACCGCCGATCACATTTCCGCTGCTGTCTCTGTGAACGAAAACTGCATTCGCATTTTGGAAAGTCTGCTTCACGCCATTCACTGTTGTGTTCACTGTGTTCTCTGACTGATACAGCAATTTTGCATGAACCAGTTCTTCGACAATTGCAGCAGGAATTTTTCTGGACTGACAGAAATATGCAAACATTCTTCTCATGTTCGCAGCCTGTGCTGGCATCTGCAAATCCTTATGTTCAGCCGGTGCGGATGTCCGCTCTGACGGAGGAGTTCTGTGTACTCTTGGCGGTGATGTGTATTGTGGTGCTTGCGATTTTTCATACTGTGCAGATCGTGTGGTTGTGATGTCGTTCCCTGTCAGTTCATACACAGCCTGCTTAAAATCCCGACCGACAATCAAAGTCAAACAGTCGATAGAGTTGTTTGTTCTGCCCTGATTGGTGTAGTGGTGAAACCACTGGTGTGAATCAGGCTTGATGCAAAGCCCTGCGAACTCCTTCACATAGTATTCGCTGCCTTTTCGTGTGACCGTATAACCACTTTGCTGAAAGTAGTTTACCAGATCAGCCTCTCTTGCAGCTTGCACCAATTTGTCGAATTCTTCTTTCTTCATGATTGTTCCTTTCTGTGTAATGAGAATGCCCTCACTGTATTCAGCAAGGGCATCCATTCTATGATTTTATTTTCTTGGTGTACCATTTGTTGGCGGTGTCATGTCATCGTCAACTGGCTGGAAGTCGTTATCGTCCGTGCTGCCGTAAGTTTCCTTTCGTTTCTGCACTTCTTCCGCAGTTTCAACGATCGGTACTTCTTCTGCATCACAAACATCATCTTCCTGCACGGAGAGTCCGGCAAGACGCAATTCCAGTTCGTTGAGTTCTTCTGTTTTTGCTTCAAGCTCTGCTTCATACTGCCACGGAATGCCCACACGCTCTGTTGCCTGTTGCAGATTGGTTTCCAGATCGGCAATCGCCTTGACTGTATCTTCTTCCGATTTCGCAATTCCCTTCGAAAGGAGATTACACAGTCTCTGATAATTGTCCTGATTTTCTGTCAGACCGGCACTGCAAGTGTAGGTGTATTCACCCTTGACTGTAAAGAATGCTTCTGTACCGAGTGCAAGATGATCTTCTGCTCTGACCGATACTTCAAAGCCATTGATCGTTACTGACGGTACATTCTCATTCGGATCAGCAGCCTTTTTCTGTGCCATGTCCAGCAGATAGGCATTGATTGCTTTTCGATCAATCAGCGTATGTCCAGTCTGTGAACGCAGCACAAGTTCTGAAATGTGTTCCGCTGCCTTTTTGTCGCTCTGGATGTGTGCCAGTGTTTCCTTTTTCTTTTCAATTTGTGCAGGAATCGATTCAACCTTTCGCTGCATCTGTCCCGTTTCGTAGGTGTACTCTGTCCGTAGCATTGTCAGTTCCGCAATCTCATTTGCCAGCTCTATCCGGCGTTTGAAATCAGGGTTCCCTTCCGCTGCTGCCTGAATCTCACCAAATGTCAGTACCTTCTCATCACAATCCTCGGACACTCTTGCCGGACACTTATCATCCAGCAGTTGTGCGATGAATCGAGCCTTGGCTGTAACTGTCTGATACAGATAGCTGTCGAGTGTGCCTTCGGTAACATAGTTGAAGATCTGAACCTCGTCATAGCGATTTCCCTGTCGCAGGATTCTGCCCTCACGCTGCTCAAAGTCTGAAGGTTTCCACGGCACATCGATGTGATGCAATGCACAAAGATTTTGCTGGATGTTAGCACCTGTGCCGAGCGTTCCGGTGCTTGCAATTACAACACGATACTTCGCATCATTGATGTCACGGAAAATGTCTGCACGGTTTTTCGCATCCGACTTCGGTGCAAAGATGATCTCTTCTTCTGGAATGCCAGCTGCAATCAACTGTTCCTTCAGATAGTCATATACGGAGAAGTTTCCATGATCCGCATTGACGGCAATATCGGAGAAGATAATCTGTACGCCTCTGGTGTCCGCTGTCTGCTGGTAGATCTCTGACACATTTCTGATACAAGCATCCACCTTACTGTCAGTGCCATCCACGAAGTCAATCGGCAATTCTTCTTCACGCTTTTCATACAGCGATCTGATTGCAGCGTTGCCCAGTCCGATGAGACGAGCTTCGCCTGTGATCTTCAGCAGATTGTCCTCATGCGGTTCCACAAGTCCTGCTGCAATCGCTCTTGCACGCTCTGCAAGACTCTGTACATATGCTTTCTGTTCCGGCGTTGCCGGTACGGAGACAATTTGAGGCTTGCCGGTTTTCAGCTTAGGACGAGGCAGTTGCAGCTTGTCAGCACTCTGCACATCCGCAAACTCTTTGTACATCGCCATGAGTTCCGGCAGATTAGCAAAGCTTGCAAAGCTTGTACGCAGCTTGAGTGTGCCATCCGCACCCTGCTGATTCTTTGTCACAACATTGCCAAAGGTTGCAGCCCAATCGTCAAATCGAGCCACGCCAGCCTGTTCCAACAAATCCGGACGCAGATAGCGAGTCATGACATAGAGTTCTGTCATAGAATTTGATACCGGCGTGCCGGTGCAGAACAGGATGTGACCCTGCCCGAACTGTTCATTGAAGTAGTCGGTTTTCATCTGCATATCTTCGGCTCTGCCGGACGGACGAGTGGTAACACCGGCTACATTTGTCATTTTCGTGGTAACAAAGCCGTTTTTATATGCGTGTGCCTCATCACATACCAAATAGTCAAAGCCCAGCTGTTCAAACTCCAGCAGATCATCCTTTGCTTTCGCAGCAGCCTTCGGATCAGTCAGCTTTTCGATTCGTGCTTTCAGCCGTTTTTTCGCTGTTTCGAGGTTCTTGATGGAGAAGTCTCTTTTTCCGGAGTTTTCACGCTTGCGTTCACGCAGCATATCTTCCAACTTATCGAGTTCCTTTTGCATGAATGCCACACGGTATGCCTTGGACATGGAGATCTTCTCGAACTGCTCCTGTGACATGATGACTGCATCATACGAGCCGGTTGCCACACGAGCTGTGAAAAGCTTTCTCTTTGCTTCACTGGACAGATCATCACTTGTTACTGTCAGCAGCTTTGCATCCGGATACAGCTTTCTCCATTCGCTTGCCACCTGTTCTGTCAGTGCCTTCGGCACAACTACACAAGCCTTGTGTATCAGCCCCAGTTCCTTTTTCTTCATCACTGTCGAGAACATCACAGCGGACTTACCAGCACCAACAACATGAGCTGCCAGAGTGTTACCGCCATAGATTGCTCTTGCTACGCAGTCCTTTTGATGAGGACGCAGCACAAAACCAGCGGACATACCCGGGAGTGTCAGTTTAGAGCCGTCATACTCACGACCGACAAGGGAATTGAAAATATCATTGTATTTACGTTCGTATTTGGCTTTTCTTGCAGGATCAGCAAAAATCCACTTCTTGAACTCTTCACGGATGAGTTTTGCTTTCTCCATTGCAAGCTTGGTTGCTCTGGGATCCGTTCTTGTGATTGTCTTAGACGGATCCTTGGGATGGGGCTTTTCACGCATGACTGCAATGCGTCTCTGATTCAAGATTTTCTCTGCCAGCTGGTACAACGAGTAGTCCGCTGTGCCGTAGGTAGTAGTTTCTGCAAGATTCAGATCCTTCTTGCTGCCAGCGTTCATGATTGCAAATTCACCGGTGACCGGCGAATAGCTGACTTCACTGTTTCTGGAATAGATAGAGCGTCCGCTTAAATGCTGCAAGAATGCTGTGTAGTCTTGCGGTTCAATCCATGGGCATCCCATCTGGACCGCAATTTCCTCTGCTCTGATGTCTTCCGGAATCACTTCTGCCAGTGCAGCAGCGTTTCTCTCAAACAGCGGATCAGCCTTTGCGTACTCAAGAGCCATGGTGTGCTTCATGCGGACATTGCCGGATAAGTATTCGCTTCTTTCCACAACACCGGAGTACGGCATATCCGGCATACACTTTTCGGGATCGAGGAAGATCGCACCCTTATCAAGCAGTTCTGTGCATACCTTATCTGCAATTTCCGGCAGTTCTGCATCCGGATATTGTTCACGCAGCAGTGTTGCCATGTATACGATATTGGGGAATCCTCTCTGATCGAGGGATACTTGTAATGCCTCTTCCGCAGTCTGTACTGCTGTGATCTCTGCCATGGGGTTCACTGTACGCCGGAAGAAGATGTCAGCCTTTTCATACTGCTGTGTTTCCTCACTGTGCGTTTCCAGTGACTGAATGATCGGGAAATCAGAATCTGCACCGAACAGTTTCTTCACTTTCTTTTCAGATACAGCACCAAATTCCTTTTTGTAGGCATCATACACTTCGTTCAGCTTTTCACGGATCGGCAGCAGATCTTCATCCGAGGCAGATGTTTTCTGCATATCCAAAAGCTTTCTTGTCACATCACGCAGTTCACAGAGCATTGCAAGCTGCTGGATGTCCTTTTTACTGCCCTTCACTTCCTGCATCGTGTCCGTTTCACGGTAATAGACCTTGCCGTCCTGCACTTGATAACTGAAATTCTTGCCCCACGGCTCGATCATGCCTCGTTGCTGCTGGATGGCTTTTTCTCTCTTGGTTACACTGATTTTGGCGTTCAGATTCTTGATAGCCTCGCTCAGCTGCACTTTGAGATCGGCACCCTCATGCGGTGTACAGGTCAGCATATCGAAATGTGTTGTCTGCTCCATCTTGCCCAGTACCATTTGCGGATTCTGGACAAAGTAAGAGTTAATCTTCAGACCGTCCGCATTGGGGATGGTGTAGCACCAGTCCGGCTTTGGTTCATGTGCTTGCAGCGGATGTTCACGCTTCTTCAGGAAGATGATGTCACTTGTTACCTTGGTACCAGCATCAGCGAACGCTGTGTTAGGTAAGCGGATTGCACCCACCAGCTCTGCCTGTGTTGCCAGATACTCACGGACTTTGGGACTTGCCTTATCCATGGTACCGGAGGATGTCACAAACGCTACTACGCCACCGGCAGCCACCTTATCCAGTGCTTTCCTGAAGAAAGCATCATGAATTAACCAGTCCTGTGCGTAGTCGGGATCATTGAGTTTATAGCTGCCAAACGGTACATTGCCGATTGCCAGATCAAAGCTGCTGTCCGTCAGACCGGAGCGTTCAAATCCACACTCCATGATCGTGACATTCTCGTCATTCCGGTGCAACTGCTTGGCGATTCTTGCGGTCACATTGTCAATTTCCACACCGACTACTTCTGCATCGCTCAGACTGTGCGGTTTTCGGGTAATGAAGTTTCCTGTTCCGCAAGCCGGTTCAAGGATACGAGCATCACGAGGCAGATCCATATTCTGAATCGCTGTGTACATCGCATCGATGATGATCTGGGGCGTGTAGTGTGCATTCAGCGTACTTTCTCTTGCTGCTGCATACTCTTCCGGTGTCAACAGACTTTGCAGTTGTTTCCTTGCATATTCATACCGGCTGAAGGTTTCATCGAATACTTGCGGTAAACCTCCCCATCCACAATAGCGACGCAGAGCATTTTCGGAATCCTGCTGTGTAGTCCATCTGTCATAAAGGGGCTGTCCATTTCGTTCCGCTCTTTCCAGTCGCTTCAGTTCACGCAGGGCAGCAAGATTGTCGCTAACCTTATCAGCCGGATTGTGGGCATAGGTGATTTCCGGCAGATCTGCCTGCACCTTGGGCAGTGCGGATACACCGCCATGCGTAGAGGCAAGAGCCTTTCTTCCATACAGATTGGATACTGTCTGTTTCCGCATTTCCACTTCCGCTTCGAAGGTTTCCAGTGCAGTATGCAGATTCTCCGGTGTGAACGGCATCTCCGGATCGGGATTATTGATTTCTCCCAGCTGGTGTACTGTGCCATCCTGCAAGGTTTCTGTCAGTTTCCAGTTATAGCGGTTGTCCTCGATGTTCAGTTCACCCAAACCGTGCTTCTCTGAAAAAGCATTCAGAACTGCTCGAAGTTCCGGCGTTCTGTCGGTGCTGACTTCCACAGATTCGATGGTTTCTGTCTCCTCGAGTGCAGGGGTTTCCAGTTTTGTCACTTCTCCGTTGCTGTCCGTGTAGGCAGCAAGCGGTCTGTCAGCATATCTTGCATTCTTCAGCACTTGCAGGAAGTTCTGTTCCAGTGCTGCAAGCAGTTTTCTGTCCGGATTGCCGTGTTCATCGTGTACACGCTGATAGATTGTACCGATCGGCGGTACACCGTCCTGCTGATACTCCATGATTGTCAGCGTTTTTGCTTCATGATCGAGCGTGAATGTAAAGTCGGGATCACGCATCAGATCGCCTTCTTGAATATAATAGGTCATAAAGCTATATTGATCACCGCCCAGATGCTCCACGGACAACGGTTCATATGCATCATCTACATTGCCGTAGCGTTCATGGATGTGTGTACCACTCACCAGATCGGGGAACATTTCGGCAAATTCCTTGTATAGCCTTTCTGATCGTGTCAGATGTTTCTTTGCTGTCGGTGCAGGGGCTGGAGCCGGTTGTACTTCTGGATCACTGTTTGTGTTTGTTGTTGCTTCTGAAAGTGTATCCGTACTTTCCACAACCTGTTCTTCCGGCTTTGCTCCACTCTTTTCCGGCATATCTCCATACAGCACAAAATCATGCAGTACTCTATGCAGCCTTGCATTCAGATGGATCGTAGACAGTTCTGTTCCTTCTTTTTCTTCAAAGTACGCTCTCACTTTGTCTAAATCTTTGGTTGCCTGCAATTCCATCAGCTTTTTGGATTGTGTGATAGTTGTTTCATCATGCTTTGACTCTACCATCTCACGCAGCAGATCTTCATTCAGACCGAACAATTCTGCAAATTCATGGATGTTGTCAGTCTTTTCTTCAACCGGCTGCACCAGATTCGACGTGGCTTGTACACGATGCCATTCACCGCTGTTCTGGTATACTTGTTCGCTGAATACGCCTTCCAATGGGAAGTCACCCTCATAGAGTTCAACCTTATGCTCAGCGGTATTGAGTATTGCAAATCCGTCCCATCCATCAGCAAGATATTGCCGACCGGCTTCAACGGCTTCATTCATTGTTGTATACTCTTTTTTGTCATCGACAAAAGCATCATTGTGAGAGTAAATAAAAAGCTGATGAATTTCCTCTGTAGCCTGTGCTGTTTCGGATTTGTGCTGCACCGGAACGAACTGCTCCACGCTGCCATCCGTGTGCCGGATTGTCACATCCAAATTATCATGGTACTGTGCCAGAATGCCCTTGATTTCGGCGATTGCCTCCTCATGCTTCACCGGTGATTCATGTCCCATATCAAACAGATCATTGCTTACCTCTGCCAGCATGATGTGCTTGCTTTCGGGATTATAAGAGAACTCTCTGGTTGTGCTGTATATTTCCTCATCCGTTCCACGGACAGAAACATCCACAGCATTGAATGTAATGTTTCTGACCTCTGCCAGATCTACATGAAGTCCATATTCCGGAAGATCAATCACAGGACTGTCAGTAATCAGTTCTCTTTCAAACTGCTCCTGTTTCTGCTCCGGAAGGAAATCGGGAATCTCCCTGAATCCAACAGAATCCACATAATTAGCTGTGATTACACCATCACGCTTGAAAACAACAACATCGCTCACCGACATGGAATGTCCTGTAAAATCTGCCGGACGCTCTTCATTGAACCGATAGAACAAATCCTCAAGTGAAGTCTGCTCTGTCAGATCTCCGGAATAGACCAGCTCATATTTCTCGAAATCCACCGCATATCCATGCTGTTCCAGATAATCGATTCCTTCAAAACGGATGTCACGGTTTTCTTCACCACGCTTTAGCTGGTAGATTTCAAATGTGTCTGTTGCTTCAGCTTTTTCAAGTGCTTTTCGTGCATCCTCCGGACTCATGCTGCCATCATAGACAACCGGATCACTTGCATCATCCGCACCAGTGCTGAACCCATCTGAAAAAGAAAGATCAGCCTCATTCGCTGCCCTTCTTACCTCTTCAAGGAGTATCAGACCAGTGTCAACGCTTTCTGTGATTTCATCATAGATCTGGCTGTGCAGATCTGCATCCTTACTCAGAGCATCGATATAGACCGCTACCTCTGTCTGCGGATAGTCCTCAATCGTTCTCTCCATCGTCATCAGTTCTGTTGTGATACGATCAATTGCAGCGTGTACATCAAGTACAAAATTTTCTTTGTCAGAGTTTTCATGGCTGTTCTGTACAGTCCGATCATCCTGTATCACACTGGCTGCATAGCTGATAAATACTTCAGAAGTCAGATGTGCTGGCTCAAGCTCTTCAAAGTTGCTATATGTATCAACTTTTTCTTCAGCAGGAGCAAATTGCTTTGCAAGTGCAGCATGCAGTTCCTTTTCAATTGCATTCCAGCGTTTGTTGAAGATCCTACTCAAGCTACTGCGACCGCCGTATCGAGCTGCAAAGCTTGAACCTGTTTCCGGATTCAAAGCCTCTGCTGCCAGATCTGTATGCACTTGATGTTCAATTGCAAATTTCTCAAGATTTTTCAGGCATCTCCGCTGTGATTCATTCAGATTTGTATGATTCTGTCGGACTTCAGTAAACGCAGCGTGTATCTTCTCTTCAAAGGCACTGTCCGCTGCTGCCTGTTCCTCTTCGATCGTCTCGATGTACTCTGCAATCAGATCCTGCATTACCGGTGCTGCCTCTTCCGTAGTCATGCTCCGTGCATCTGCAAAGTGTTCCAGTTGTGCATCGGCTTCGGTCGGGATCACTGCTTCACCGGTTTCAAATGCGATCAGTGCATCTTGATATTCAGCCTGTGTGTACAACTCTGCTTCTCTTGCATCACGCCCGATTGCCGTAGGATTCTCAAAAAAACTTGGATCGTGGGTCTTGACAATTTCGTAAAGTTGTGCTATACTAATTGTAGCACCTATTGAAGCATTGCCGGTGTCATCTGACATACGGTCGTGGGCGTCAAAACCCAGCTTTATAGGTGTTATTTTCATATCCTTGTAATTGTAAAGGTTATGAATGCTGCCATTGATTCTTCCATCATCGGTTGTATACATTTCTTCAACCGCCAGACAAGCAAGGTACGGTTGCCCTTTATACTTAATCACCCCATACATCTTGTGCATAAACATGGTGTTCGGGGATTTATTTTTTGAAGTGACCGGATCATAATCGGAGATTTCACTGTCCAGAATTGCAGCATTCTTTATGATTTCTTCCATATGGTAGAGTGCAGCAATCCGAGCCTCAACATACCTATGACGCATATCATCCTGAATAGTTTTTGCCAGAGTTTCTTCAATGGATCTTCTACTGAATTCAATCACAAGTCCTGTATCATCATTTGTAAATTTCCCACGAGGAAAATTCTTGATGTTGTTCTTTTTTCGTAGATCTGTGATTCTTGATGGCATCGGATGATCTGGAATTGTCGGAACTGCAAGAAGTTTGGTATCATCACGCCTTGGATTATCCGATTCTCTCATAACAAATGGAGACTTATCCTCAAATTCCGACCATAACATGGATTCCATCTTTGGTGTCTGGGCAACCTCTGTTTCCAGCATATTTTGCACAGATATCCGTTTAGGAGTGATAGCACGCAGCTGCTGCACATCTTCGACGGTAATCGGCTGATGCTGCACCTCTGTTTTCACCTCGGCAGCAATCTGGCTCAGTTCTGTGATGTCCTCCATCACATCCGCAGCCTTTTCAAAATCTCCGGCAGTTGTCAACGCTGTAAACTGGTTGGTGCGTTTTACGATCTCTTCTGTCAGAAGTTTGAGGCGTTCTTCAGCTGGCAGTTCAGCGGTTTTCTCCAAATCAAAAGCGTCATCCAGTTCGGATGACGCTTCTTCTGTTTCCGCAGCAGCGAAAACACTATTCACTTTTGCAGTTAAGGCTCCGTCACCGGTACCAAGACTCTCTCCCTCATCACCGTGCTGTCCGTGTAAAACGCTCTGGTCTGCTCCCACGCCAGCACCTCGTTGTACTCCTCCGGTCTGGGATTCATCTTCTCGTACTGCTCGTCCAGCAGTTCCCGATAATCCCATGCCCTCTTGTCCACCGACCGTGCTACCGTCAGGAACTTGTGCTTGAATCTCATGATCGTCACCAGATGGGGGTACTGTTCCTCCATGAAGTGGATCCACTTCATGCCGTAGCTCCCGATCGGCTCCTCCTCCATTGAGGGTTCCATCCCTGTCAGATTCAGAGTGTAAGTGCCGTTCACCGGATTGAACTTGTACCAGAACTCCTGACCGCTCACGATCTCCATCGTGTACAGGGGGAACCATCTCGTGTTGCTGCCGTTCGGCACCTTCTGTGTTGTCTCCCAGCCCAGTTCTCCGTCCTGTCTCTTCATGTGTGCTGCTGTCAGCTTGTTCTTCAGCTGTTCCGGCGGAATGCTCGGCAGTTCCTCGTCCGGCACCTGATTCTGTTCTTCCTCCGTCAGTTTCAGCCATGCTTCGTATGTCATTACGCTTCATCCTTTCCTTGATGTCCTCATTCTGGACTACATTTTCGATTATCTTCAGTGCATCTTTTGCAGCCTTTGCAGTGTAGGTGAGGAATGCAAGTTTCTGCTCGTCCGTCTCCAGCATTTTCAAGACTGATGTATCCGCTGGCAACTTGAAGGTACTACCTCCCACTTCCAACCGACCAGCGATAACTACTTGCACGGCATTCAGATACGCTTTGCTGAATTCAGGAAATTCCGCAATCGGCACTTGCAGTGCTGCCATACATGCTGTGATATGCGATGTAGTGAGCGTTTGATTGATAATTCCAGTGATCAGTGATTTTTCTTTCGGGATGCTCAGTGCCTCCTTGACGATTCCTGCGTTTCCGGCATGGATCGTCCAAAGATAGGGCGGTACTTCCTCTTCCATTTGCGAAAAATCATAGTAGTCACTTGCCTGTCCGCTGTGATCGGCAAAACAGATCGCCTTGCTGCCCTGTGCGATGGTAAAGCCCGATCTCTCCCACTGCTGTGCAGTTGCGATGAATCGGCTTTCCGGCTTTTGGGCGAAGAATTCCAGTGCAACATTGACACTCTGCTTGAACACTCGTCCTTGAAATTTCAGAAATTCTCTGTAAACATCGCTGTTTTCGGACATTTCCCGAAGTTTCATTGCACCGGCTTCACTAAAGCCATTGATGGGGGTTTGCATTGACAATTTTCATTCCTCCTCTTATATTTTAGCACTTTACAACACGAAAGTCAAGAGTTTTTTGCAGATTTTTCAATTTTTTCGTATCCGCAAAAAAATCAGAAATTGCGAGTTTTCCACATACTTTTCTGAAAGAAAAAAGCCAGTTCTGAATGTTGCAAGTATGATTCTCTGTCCCAAAGATCTGATAGACGCAGAAAAATCAGAATGCAACCTACTTTATACTGTAAGTATACTTGTATAGAATCTCAGATTTTTTCTTTTCAGTATGTAAACTTGTGGGTACTCAATATGACTTTAATTTCACGGACTACCTCTAACCATGAGAAAATATCGCATTTCCTCTTGACATTTCAATAAAAATGTGCTATGATTATTGTAGGTTTTTGATTGTCTGCTATGCAGACTACCAGTGTGACTGTACTCGCAATACAGTCGCACTTTTTTCTTGCCCTTGAGTGTCCCACGCACCCAGAATATGATTTGATAGTGGTTGTCTACGAACATATGCCGGTTCTCTTGTGCTTTGCGATGGCAGCGTGTGATGAGCTTCAGCTCTACCAACTCGGTGATCGTCTGGATCACCAGCTCACGCTTCATACCGGTCTGTGCTGCAATGTCGCTGTAGCTGTTCCAGCTGTCGTTCAGCTTGGGGCTGTACATCTTACAGATGAATAAGTAGATCAGCATCTGACGAGGACTCAGCTTGCCGAAGATATGTCGATCAACGAAGAAATAGCAGCTGTCTGTTGGCAGCTGCTTTATTGCATAGCTGTAGGTACCCTTGTGATGATTCGCCTTCACAGAGCGTCTCAGAGGCTCCACAAGCCCCTTGTCTGCCAGACGGCTGATTACCTTGGAAACCGTTTGAACTGCCTTAAAACCACATTTCTGTGCAATTGTGGACTGCTTTACACGGACAGTTGATCTATCATCCAGTGTGTTTTGCAGTGATGGGAGGCTGCACAAGTAAGCATAGATGCTGATTTCCTGTGCATCCAGTCCCAGTGTGAAGATATGATTGCTGATTTTGAATCGGCTCACGGTGTAGCCTCCTTTCTGTTAGATTCTCATTCCGAATATGTGAAGGGGAGCATAGTATCTCTTGATGCCGGATGCAAGCTGCTCATGAAGATCGCTCCGCAGACTTTCGCCGTTTTGCATTTCTTGCATATTTCTCTTCCTCCTCTCCTAAGTACTCGATTGTCCGTGTTACACCGAGTTTCTTGTCCGAATTCTGTACCTTCTCAATAAAATCGAGTGCTTCCTTCTTGGTATTGAACTTCCGCCAAATAGGGATTGTGAAGTGCAGATCAGAGCTGGATGTATAAAAGACAATATGCATTACTCTACACCTATCCTTTTTTCGTCTTCCATTGCCAATTCGTCTTACCGTTGTAGGTGTTCTCCACTACTTCCGGCAGAACGATCGTCTTTGTTCCGTTTCGAGTAAAAGAAATCGACTTACCTGAAAGCAAAGAAGTCAGCTGCGTTTCTGTCAGTTCCTTGCCAAATACTTTGGAAAGAAACATTCCGCACTTTGCTGTGCAATAGAAACCGAATTTGCCTTTCTTCACTTCGCTGCCACACTTCGGGCAGTTTCCAATACTCTGCATGGGCTTCACAAATGTCACGCTGCTGTCTGCACTGCCATAGCTGCTGCAAGTGCTGCGTACATAGTCCGTAATCTCCTGCATGAATGCAGCCGGATTATATGTGCCACGCTCGATCTGCTGGAGTTTCATTTCCCAGTCTGCTGTCAGCTTGGGGGACTTGACCTCCTCCGGCACAACGCTGATTAGAGTCACGCCCTTTTCTGTTGCAGAGATCTTCTTGCCTTTTCGCTGGATGTAACCGTGCTTTTCCAGAGCCTCGATGATACCGGCACGAGTAGCCGGTGTACCCAGACCTTTCTTTTCAGTTTCATCATTGTAATTGTCCTGTCCGGCGTGTTCCATCGCCGAAAGCAGCGTATCTTCTGTGTAAGATCGAGGGGGACTTGTCCAATGTTCTGCCTTTTCCGCAGTCACATTCGTGAACTTCATACCCTGCTGCAATACCGGCAGCGTCTGCTCCTGCTCCTCCGGTTCATCATCATCGCTTTTCTTCAACACAGCCTTTGCTTTCTGATCGATTGCTTTCCAACCAATCTCAACCACTTCCTTGCCGGTTGCATAGAACAGTTTACCGTTACATGATGCTGTTACAGACATGTATGTGTACCGGTGTGGCATCGCAGTTGCACACATGAGCCGGAATGCGATAAGCAGCAGGATATTCCGCTGCTCCTCCGGCAATGCATTCAGATCTGCCTTTGCACCCGACATTGTAGGGATGATGGCATGGTGTCCAGTGACTTTTGCATTGTTGATACATCGTTTCACATCCGGCGTATATGCCGTATCCGGCACGATCGCACGGAATGTGGATGCATTCAGAATTTCATTGATTACCGCTGTTGTACTTTCTTCCATATCGTCAGAAAGATACTGGCTGTCCGTTCGGGGGTAGGTTGCCAGCTTTGCCTCATACAGCCCCTGCATGGCATCGAGCGTCTGCTGTGCCGTATACCCGAACATCTTGTTTGCATCACGCTGCAATGTAGTCAGATCATAAAGTTTCGGGGGATTGTCTTTCTTGTTTTCCTTCTTGACTTCTGTCAATTCCGCTGTGCTGCCATTGCAAGCAGCTGTCAGCTGTGCAGCTGCTGATTCATCGTCAATGCGTTCAGACACTGCCACGAATTGTCCACAGTTCAGCTCTACGGTAAAATACTTCTGTTTCACGAAGTTCTTCACATCCGCATCACGCTTGACGATCATCGCAAGAGTAGGCGTTTGCACACGACCGCTGTTCAGTCGTGTGTTGTACCGGACTGAAAAAAGACGAGAGAAGTTCATTCCGACAAGCCAGTCAGCTTTTGCACGGCTGAATCCGGCATTGAACAGACTGTTATACTTGCTGCTGGACTGCATCTGTGAAAGACCGGTACGGATTGCAGCAGCCTCCAGAGAGGATACCCACAAACGCATGACCGGCTTTTTGCATCCGCACAGGTTGTACACATACCGGAAGATACATTCGCCCTCCCGATCGGCGTCCGTAGCACAGATGATGCCATCCACACGACTGTCCGCCATGAGCTGCTTGAGAACCATGAACTGCTCTTTGCTGCTGTCTGTGATTCGGAACTTCCAGCGTTCTGGAATCATGGGTAACTGCTCAAATGTCCACGGAGTTGCTGCCCACTCCTCACAGTAGTTGTCCGGTATCGATAAGCCGACCAGATGTCCATAGCACCATGATACGATATAGCCGTTGCCCTCTGTGTAGCCTTTACGCCTTGTAGTTGCCCCCACAACGGGGGCAATGGCGTTTGCCACAGAGGGCTTTTCTGCGATGATTAGTTTCATGATTCACCGCCATATGTACTGGTGCTGGGTTCAGGGATGCTCGATGCAGCAGGAGCATCCTGTTCATCGCAAGCAAGGCTGATTGCCTGTGTTGCAGTCTCAACATCCAGAATATCAATCTTGTCACGAATCTGTCTACTCAGTTCCATGAACTTTGCAAGCTGTTCCGGCGTGAGCTTCTCCCCCTTGAACAGAACGGATGAGACTTGACGCTGTACATCATCATGATACAGCTGCTCCTGAATTGCCTCCAGTGCCTTCAGCTGTTTGTTGATGTCCCTGATTTCGACTTTCAGTTCCTTTATTTTCTCCTCTTTCTTAGCTTTTGCTTTTTTCATGCGTCCGATTTCTGATTGCACACTCTTCAGTGTGTAGTTTTTTTCTTCACTCATGATTATTCCTCCTCTACAATTGTTTTCTGAAAGAGATCAGCGATTTCTGCCGGATAAGCAAGACTACCGCCTGTTTCATCTCCGAACACTGTGCTGTCACCAAACTCAAAATTTCCTGTGAAGATCGCCTTGGGAGCATCCGGATGGATGGAGTTTGCATTAAGTACAGTCAGGATGTTTTGCTGATAATATGCATAATCGGGGGCAAGTCTGACTGTCTCATCAAAATTTGATACAGTCTTCTTCCCGATCACGCTGAGATTGGCAAGTGACACTGTGTTTGATACATAGTGACCGTTGCTTTCTACACCATCGCAACCAATGATACCGCCAGCAATACCAGCTTTGAGCAGTACGCCGTCTTCATCGTATTCACCGATGGTAAGATTCAATTCGTTCGCATAGCAGTTGGTGATCATTGCGGTCTCTGCATTCGTACTGCCTTCTCCAACAATACCGCCTCCTGCTACTTCTGATGACAGGATGATGTTGCGAGCAACACAGCCCTGAATGCTGCCACCGTAATACACCGGCAACTCCTTGCCAGTCGGATCGTGCATCTTTGCACCGCTGCCACTTCCTGCAATGCCACCAGCGTTAAAGATCTTGCCTTGTGCAGAGTAATAATATACGCCACTATTTGTTACGCTTGCAGGCTTTCCGGAAATGCCACCAGCGTACAGAAAATAATCATCCAGATATGCGAAAATTCCGAAGTCTGTCACATAGCAGTTCTCGATCTGACCACCAAGACCAGTGATGGCACCAATTGCATATTCAGCAGATTTTGTCGGTTCGATCACAAGCGGTTCTGTCGGTTCAGTGATGGGATTGCCGTTTTCATCGTACTCTACAAGATCAGGCGGTACAACAACCGGAGCCGTTACGACTTCAGTTGCCGGTTGATTTGTATCAGCCTTGGGATACTGTGCATATATCGCTGAATGTGATACAGTGCAATGCTGGATGAGCGTTTCACCAGTTTCATAAGTTTTGCCGTCTTCAGCTGTGTACTGGTAGTTATATACCTCAGCTGCAATGAATCCGTAGTTTTTGTACTCGATGGAGTCAATGAAAGAACTTTGAATGTTTACATTTTTGATAACGGCACCGGACACCTTTCCGAATAAAGGTGCTGTCAGATTGGTAATCAGAAAGCCGTTTCCATCATATTCAAAGTATTCCGCAGTCGGATCATCCTTCAGCTCATTGATTGTATCAATTGGCTTGTGGGCTGCCCATGAAGGAAATGTAATATCCGCAATCTGCCTAAAGTAGCCTCTTGCTTTTTCCTCAGCCATAAGTTCCAGCTGATCATAGTAGTCAATCAAATACGGATCTTCTTTTGTTCCGCTGCCACCGCCGTACTTCACCAGCACACGATACAGCTTTGTATCAGCTGTGAACGTGTATGTAGCACCGCCATAGTATTCAATCTGCTTTCCGTCCGGAACAGTACTGAATCCCCATGTGTATCCAGATACATGAGTGAAAAAATCAGTTTTATCAAACTCTGGCAGTGTGATCTGTGCTGCACCATCTACGACCGCACCTTTCAGCTGCAAATCTTCTGTTGGTACTGCTGAATAAGATCGATCAATAGATACTGTGATCTGTTGTACATCGTCAGCAATCTCTACTTGTTCTGGGACGATCATACCATCCTCGGCAGCGTTTCCAGCCGGTTGAACATTGGTTTCAGTATTTGCATTGGAGGCTCCCATCTTGCTGCCAAGACCGAATGCCAGAACTCCAACCAGCAGTATACCACCGGCAATTCCCATAAGCATCACAGGAGAGTTCTTTTTCTTTTTCCGTTTGGTAGAGCGATCTTTCATACAATCGATCGTGATTTCGCCCTGTGCAATCTTCTTGGCATCTTCCCTGTCAATATAGCTTTGGAACGCATCGTCTTGTGTATTTGCGTAGATCTCTGTTTCTACCGCATATACAGTGTATTCAGCAGCTATTGCTTTCGGCTTGTATTTCAGACAATAATCCTGATACTGTCCGTTCTTCATAAGGAATTCTTTGGTCAGATTCGGAGTGGAATCTGACTGTTCAAGTACAACAAAGATGTCCTTTTCCTCGTCTTTTCGAGATTGCAAATGCACTTTGCAAAAATAATACATTACAATTTTTCCCTCGCTTTCTTCCGTTCACGGATGATCATAACTGTGCAGAAACCACCTACGACAAGCAGAATCCACAGATCTATCCAATAGAAACGCCACTCAAGAGTTTCGGTCTCTGCAACATCAGTCGCAGTTTCGACCATTTCAGATTGACTTGTTTCAGAATGGCTGACATTGGAATCCGATTGGTTTACTCTGCTGAAAACAAAATTGCCAATTAAGAAAATGACTGTGATGCAAGCGATCAGCGTGAACAGTTTATTCTTGTTAGTAAAGTTTTTGACTTTCTTTACTCGCTCTTTATGTTTCTGTAGTTGCTTTCCCATTCGTTCCTCCTTTATCCTTTATGTTGTTTCTGAAGTAAGTTCTGAATTATTCTGGAATCCCAGCTCAGTGAGATCTACCCACTCTTTTTCTGCATCTGTAAATCCCAGTGCATTCATAACATCTTCCTTATTGTAAAAAAACAGTCCGAGTGAATGCAGCGTGTGATTCAGATCACATTTATATACAGTGGTTTCGATTGTTGCAGGCGTGGAATTGAGAGCTGCATTGGCAGCCTCATATTCAGCCCCCAGCTTTTCCTTCATCGTGTTTCCATTGTTAGTGTAGTCGATATCGTACCTGTTATATTTCGTAATCCATGCGTTTACAGCTGGAACGATGTAATTGTTCCAGTATGCAATTTGTCCGTTGCTGACTGGGATTTTATTATAATAGTAGTACAACATATCGGCAATTGGCAACCAGTCATTAAAGGCAGCAGCAGCTTTGTTATTCGCCTCTAACGCATCAGAATATGCTGGATTTGGACTGTACTCTATGTGTGCTGTGCAGTTTGCGGATGGGCATTGTTGACCAGTATATGTTGTGTCACTATAGCTAACGCATTTAGATACAATCGTGTCGAAAGTGTCCTGTGTGTAGGTTACACCATAGATTGCATTTTCTGTGCCATTAGCAGTGTTCTGAATTTTTTGCAGATACACATAGGCAATTGCAATTCCTTCTTGCTCTGTAATACCAAGAATCCATTGACTCTTCAGTGCTCCACGATAAGTGTCAGAGGCGTAGGCTTTGTTGTATATTGTCAATGTATCATCTGCTTTTGTGCGTTCCATATACACAAGATCGCTATGTCCCAAGTCAGAGTAGCTGTAGTACATAGAATCAATTATTCCATTGAATCCATCACGTTGTGCTTGAACTGCGATATTGAAGTAGTTCAATGCCTCTTGATACTCTGCGGATACATCAGTAAGTCCGGCAGCACCGGTATATGCAGCTTTATCTGTATTATCTCCGGCAAAAATGATTGCCACAGTGCCGGCAATCAGCAGACATAAGATGATCAGAAATACAAACACCCAAAACAACGGATTCATAACGGCAGCTACGGCATGAGCAGCGATGTTGCCAGCAACTCGAGCAGCTGTTGTTATTACTTTAACCGCTGTTGTGGCAGTGCGGTATATCAGTCTTCCGCTGCCTCTGACAACCGTACCAGTAGTTTTAATGGTTCGCTGTGTTGTCTTGATCGATCTTCCCACAGTTTTGATACCACGCACACCTTTTTTGGCAGTGCCATATCCAAGTCGAAGAGCTTCCATGCCAGTGTCTGATACGTCTTCCTTTGTGATCGACTTATCAAGAGGATTTACCTTTGTTGCAGTCGATTTTATTGTGGATACAACACCGCCTTTGATGATACTGACTGGTGCGATAGCAGCTTTTTTGACAATCGTCTTTGCAGCAGTTCCAAGCCGTCCAGTTGCTTTTTCAGTGGACTCACGCAGCGTAGATACTACTTCGCCGTGCCTTTCGGTAAGATGATGCACTTCATCACGTTTTCTTTTCAGATCAGACAGTTGGCGAGAATGCTTATACATCGTGTGGTTGAGATCGCTTCGCTCAGACTGTAATGAGTTGTACTCATTTACCAGTGCTATTCGGGCATCATCAGATTCATCTATACTGCCCAGTTTCTTTTGGATCTCATCCATGCGTGAGTTTAGATCTTGTAATTGCTTTTCAAGTTTTTCGTGTTCTTCTTCGACCTTTTTGATGTAGCGATCGATGACCTGATTTAGATCCTCAAGTTCATCTTGAAGTCCCTCACCGGAGTTGTCATTCAGATCATCGCTATCTAACCATTCTTCCAGTCGATTCTGCACCGTATTGATTCTCTGATCGATGGAATCCAAAGCTTGGTTCATGTCTTTTGCCATCGGTCTCACCCTCTTTCTTTACTGAAAAGAATTAAGATACTACGGTGATTTCTTCTTTCAGTTTGTCAAGATCTTCACCGAACTTTGTAGAGATAATCTGGTACAGGTGTGTATTTGTCGGGAACTTGTTCTCAAAAGGAATCGTGCCATATTCATCTGCATAAATCAGACCGCTGCCCTGACGTGCATTTGTAACATACATCATCGTCTCATGACTGATATTGAGCAGCTGTGCCAGCTGTTCACGATCAGTCGCATTCTGCGAAAGCATCACCACAAACTGTGTGTTTGAAAGCATCGTCCTTGCCAATTCGGAACGTAACAGATCTTCTACATTCTGCGTGATGCCGGTCGGAATTCCGCCCCACTTTCTTGCACGTTTGTAGAGTTCGTAGAAGAAGTTTGCGGACTGCTCTGACTTGAAGAGAAGATACATCTCATCGATGTAAATTCGTGTTCCTACACCTCTTGCACGGTTTTTCGCCACTCTGTCCCAAAGATTCTCCAACACAATCATCATGCCGAGAGTCTGCAAATTCTTACCCAATTCCTTGATGTCGTACACCACAATACGCTTGTTGATATTGACATTGGAAGGATTGGCGAATACATTCATCGAGCCGTGTACATACAAATGCAGTGTCTGACGCAAGTACGCTACAGCAGACTTTGTTTCATCCGCAGCAGTCTGTTCGTACTCTTCCAGTTCTGCATAGTATTCTTTCAGCGTGGGAGCCTTGTGCTTTTTGTAGACAATGTGCATTACATTGTCGATGATGGTTTTCTGAATAGGTGTGATTTCTACATTTCCCAAGATCGAGGAGAAGAAGGAAAGCAGGAAGTCCAGCTTTGCCTTAATGGGATTGTATTCCTTATCATCCTTATCCGGATTCTCCGTCAAGTCAAGTGGATTGATATGTGTAGCCGAATTCTCAGAAATGTAGACAACCTCACCGCCGAGCAGTTCCGCCAGTGCGGTATACTCACGCTCCGGATCGAGAATCAGGATTTCATCATTTGTTGCGAGAATGGAGTAAATCATCTCCAGCTTTGCCAGAAAGCTTTTACCAGAACCCGGAACGCCAAAAATAAAGCCGTTTGGATTTTTCAGTCGCTTTCTGTCAAACATGATGATATTGTGCGTCATAACATTCTGTCCGTAGTACAGACCACCTTCATGAAGAAGTTCACGGCTGTTGAACGGCATGAATGCAGCAGTCGATTCAGATGACATAGTACGTCTGACCTGAATGTTGTGTTCTTTATCGATTGAGAAGGAATTGCCAATTGGAATAACGCTTGCAAATGCCTGTTCCTGTCTATAGGGTGCGTTGATCGGTTCAATCTGGTGTTTACGCAGCACGATCTGGATTGCTTCTGTATTCTTCTGGAGTTCGTCATAGCTGTCCGCTGTCACCATAATCAGGAACTGACATAATGTCATCTTCTGATTACGTTCACGAAGATCTTCCAAAAACTCTTGTGCCTGAGCCTTATCGATAGCAAGCTGTGTACCCTCGATCGGATCAACGAAGGCACCCTTAGCACTGCTGGCTGCACGATTGATTTTGGTGATCTCCTCCTGCTTCATATCGGTCAGTTTACGCTGAAGCAGTGTAAGAGCTTCAGTCTGCTCTACAAACTCTATGTTTTCGCTGATAATGACTGACTGGTTCAACTCAATGATATCCTTGTATATTGTATCCATGATAGACTGAGGCAGTCTCTTGAAATACAAGCAACGAGCAAACTTGTCGTTGAACATAAAGTAGTCTTTCTTGAACTCAAAGTAGTCTGGACAGCAAAGCATTTTTTCCGCTTTTCTTGCGAATTCTTCACGAGATATAGAAGTGATTTTTGAGTCTACATCACGCAGAATATCTGCCATCAGTCTGACACGCTGGTTAGCTGTCAGTGCGATCAGCTCGGTGCCGAGCCGGTTAAGACAGCTAATCAGATGAGCCTCAATGTTGAAGAATCTTGTGTTTGCTGTCTCGAAATTGATTGCTGATACTGTAACTGTAATAAATTTCCGGCATTGCAAGCCGTTCTGTCCATGCATGATTTTATCATGCAGGATGCCATTGAATTCATGTCGTTCGCTGTTTAAGCCGTCTGGTTTATCCTTCAGCAGTAGGCGGTTTTCAAACTCATCTTTGTTAATCTTGCTGTTCATAATTGTGAGCTGGACGCTGATTGAACTGTCAAATCCGTTGAGCAGATCGATGAACAGCTGCATCTTTTCAAGCTGCTGCTGTCTCGTTAGTGCGGAGTAGTTCACATCCGGTACAAGATAGGTTTTAGAATACAGATTTGTGGTCTGTTTATCTACTCTAATGTTGCTCTTCAGCAGCATGACATAGTTGCTGACAAAGCATTCATAGGGCATGGTCTGGATTGTGGTACGCTTAATTTTTCGCTTTTCCTTTTGTACCTTTTCACGCTTTTGCGATTTTTTCAGATCTGCTTCACGCTCTTTGTCAAGAACCTTTGCAGACTTTCGGTCTGTTTTCTCTGCCACTCCTTTTACCTCCATTCTTCCTCTATTTCAAATTCGCCGTTATCAATGCGTTGCTGCTCGATGTCCCTTGCGATCATTTCTGTGTGCAGTTCATGGAATAAGTTGACATCTGTATCCTCGTACACTCGCCTCTGCGGAAGAAAATTGAACGCAAGGACGGATTTAGCCAAATCCTCAAATTTCATATCCATGAATGTTATCCAGCCGTATCCAAGTATCGGAGCGACAGCAACGATAATGATCCACGGCAGAATATCCGCCGGAATGAACTTGCTGCCGAATACGCCTAATGGAACGCCAACGAGTAATGCACCAGCAAGTGAAATGATCTGTCGTACTGACAGATTTGCGACCAGCTTACTTTTGTAGTCTTTAATTTCAGCTGGAATTTTTACTTCAATCATCTCTGTTCCTTTCCGAATGTGCTATATGTATCACATTTCTATACTGAAAAAGAAATTATCCCATTCCACAAACTTTCTTTGCCCATGAACCAGATTTGATTACTCCAAGTCCAAGTGCCAGAAGTTCGATTAGATGCAATAGCTTTGTTGACCATGCAGTGTCGGCATCGAAATAATTATTCAGTGCGACATACACAATGAACATTACTACAATTACCGCAATCTGTAACACCGTTGCAATGTAATTCTTGATGAAGTTTTTAGCAACGTCACTTGATACATCTGAGGCGAAAGTAGCAAGGGGCAGGGGAGCGAAAATTGTATATACTGCCAGTTCGAACACACGACCGATCGAAATGACAAATACAACAACTGCAATAGCCTTCATGATAAGGAAGTATGGTTGAAGCAGAATGTATTCGATTAGTGGCGTGAAATTGGCTGATTCTACAGGTACTGTAAACGGATACGAATCCGCTGCATATTCGCCAGCAGCAGGGAATGTTGCATTTGGATAGAACATTTTCACTGCATCCTGAGATATTTCGTAGTTATATGGCAAGTCAACATGCCATATCTGACTATATGCCCATTCCAAGATCGAGTCACCACGATAAGGATAGGACATGCTATACACGGTTATATTACCGCATGGTAAGAAGTCGGTTGCGTTATTGGTTGCAGCAGCGTTAATTGTCTGGAATCCGGCATAGACGTATCCTACAATTGTATCAGCGTTCTGCACCACTTGTTTGATAACGATGATTTTCACCAGAAAAATCAGCAAGTGTTCCCATTTGGATGCCCATTCAAAATTGGTGGTTTTTCTGAAGAAATCCACCATCAGGAGGAGCGTTGCGACAACCAGTGCCATAGTCTGTGAGGCGGTTCTGATAGATTTAGCGATCGTGCCTTGTGTAGTACTGGAGATACTATTCACCACATCATAGGGAGAGGTTTGAGAAAATTCCAGTGCCTTTTCAAGCAGATCGTTGGTTTCTGCAACATTATCGGTAATACCCAAATACAAATCCTGAATTTCAAAGTCGCCCAGTGATGCAAAAACAGGCATACCGCAAACCAGAAAAATCATGACTGTAATCACAACGAAATAGATATAAAATCGCCATCGCTCAAAGTTGTTGGCAAATACAGGTCTCTGTAAACATTGTGGTTTCCATTTGCTCAAGTAGATCCCTCCTCTACACGAAAGATGAAAGAAGTGCAGATACCGAAATTACGATACCGCCAGCAGCGATTGTTTTAAGCCCTGATACCTTCAGGCTTGCATCATTCGATCTAATCGCCAGACCGAACATGATTGCACCAAGAAACGCACCTAATGCACCTACTCTGCCTGTCCAGCTGCCAATGAAATTCATAATTGACTGAAACTCCACGTCCGCATCCGCTGAGGTATAAGTTGACGGAATATTAAATATACCTATGTCACTGATTGCAGCTTGAATCATAAAACCGGAAACCATTGTTAGAACGGATTGCAATTGTTCTTTGGCATCGTCAGCTTTGATAGACAATGCAAACTTTACAGCACCGATAAAGGCGATCAGACCACCGATACGACCAATCCAAAGATTAAAGAATTCCAGACCGCTTTCAGCCAATTCGCTGGGAGTACCACTCGGAGGATCCGGAAGGATATTCATCAGGACTGACATTATCTCCATAATGTAACCTCCATTCTTGTGTTATTTGCCCCGACAACGGGGAAATGTCGGGGCATACTAACAGTTTTCTTACTCAGTTAGAGCGATTAGGAGAACAGATCGAACATGTCCACACCAGCACAAACCGCTGCAACAACGAAACCGGCGATCAGTGTCATCAGACCACCCTGCTTCTGCTCGGCGTCATTATTCTTGATTGCCAGACCGAACATAATTGCACCAACGAACGCTACCATCATACCGATACGGCGAATCCACGTTACAAAGAAGTTGATTACTGTCTGGTATGTAGTTTCGGTAGATGATCCACCGGCACCACCAGCAGCACCACCAGCAGCACCACCAGCCAACGGCATGATCGTATGGTTGAATGCAGCTGCCTTCAGGGTTGCGAAGGAAGATGCGTCGAGTGTTGCGAATGTAGGAGCAGCAGGAGCATTAGCAGTTTCCACCACGGCAACTGCCTGTACCGGTTCAGCAGCAGCAGCGGTAACTGTGCTCATGGAAAAGCAAATGGTCAGTGTGAACACCATCATCATCAGGGTCACGATTCTTGCAAAAATAGACTTCATTTTCATGTTAATTACCTCATCTTTCTTTGTGCTTACATCATGTCATCAAGCGACAATCCGTAATCGTCTTCAGTCATACTTGCGAATCCTTCGATTGCTTCGGCAAAAAATTCTTCTGCTTCAATGAAGGCTTCAGGAATCTCACCATCATCACCAAGACCTTCGATATGCTGCACAGTGCCTTCCGGATCTGTATAGTGAGTTTCCAAGGGTTCCTCATGCATTTCCTCATCCCCGCTTAAGGAAAGCATGACGGCAGAGTCTGTTTCATCTTCTTCAACCTCCTTTCTTTCTCTGATCGGTTCACCTAATTCAAACGCTTCAAGATCTGATACCTCTCCGAATTTTGGCGAATTGTCAATGTATTCCTCAAAGATGCCATCGCTGATCGGCAGTTCCGCATACAGTTCTGCATCCTCATAGGTCTCCAGTTCGATGGGAGTAGCAGTCACTTCCACTTCTTCTCTCACGAATACAGCATCGATCTTCCCAGCATTTATTTCAGTTTCATCAACTGGATTTGTGATACATGTATCAACTTCTACCGGTTGTTTCTGACGGTTCTGTTCTTCCAGTTCCGTGACACTGACAGCGTGGATTGTAGATACATCGAATGCATTCTTTTTGTCGAAATCTTCAAGAAATTTGAAGTTGGGGTGCTTTTCGATCGGGAATTTACTGCAATAGAATGGATTGTGTGATCGGATCATCAGTACACAGTCACTGATCGGCATGGTTGACAGTTCATTGGGCTGCATCAGCTCACGCCCCATGATGCTGTTGTTTTCCGATGTGCTGGACTGCTTACCCTTCGTCCGGTTCTGTCCTCTAATATCGATTGTTTCTTTTCCGAGGGATTCAGAGATCGATTTCAGAGTGCTTTCCTCTTTACCACCAAGGAAAAGGAGGCTATCGCAGTTACCTGTGATGACCTCCCATGTTTTCTCATATTTAGCTTTCAGCTGGGCAAGGTTCTGAATGATGACATTCAGTGACATACCCATGGAGCGGACAAATGCAATTACCTTGTCAAAATCGGGGATCTGACCGATGTTCGCAAATTCGTCCATGATGCAGCGTACATGAACTGGCAGAACGCCACCATATTTGAAGTTCGCACGATTGGACAGCGTGTCGAACATCTGTGTATACATCATTGCTGCCAAGAAGTTGTAAGTACTGTTTGTCGCTGAAATGATGATAAACAGTGCTGTTTTCTCATCTCCGAGCGTTTCCAGATGGATGTTGTCACAACAGGTCAGGTTCTGTAAGTTCGTCAAATTGAACATGAATGTTCTGACATTGGCTGAAGAAAGAAAAGATTGTCCGGTTTCTTCAGGTGCGTTGCGGACTTCCTTGTATAACCGTCCTGCCAGCGTTTCCCCTCGGCGTTTCTCCAGTTCGATGAAATCCTTGTCCAAGGGACAAAGGAACGCAGCAGCTTGTCTTGCCCGAAATGCCTCTTCTGTTTCGTCTGGTTCTCTATCAAGAAAGAATCCATCCGGAAGTTGACCGCCTCTCGGAGGATATTGCAGCTTACGCATTTTCTCTGTCACCGAGAAGAAGTTCAAATGTGAAGTGTCCCGAGTTTCGGGAATGATATCGCCGTTTGCATCATACTCGGCATTGTAGGTGCTTTCTTCGAATAGCAAAAACACAATCGCCTCGAGCATGGTTTGTCCCTTCTGGCTCCAGAAGTCATCCTTTTCACCTTCGCCCTTGGTGTTTTTGAAAAGCACATCCACCATCTTCTTGATGTTGTCCTCAGATACCTGTCCATTATGATCGTAGACATAGGCGAAAGGGTTGTAGTTGTTGGAGTGCTGCATTTCGATCAGGTTGAACACCTTCAGCTTATAACCGGCTTGCAGCAGCATCTGTCCAGTTGATTGCAGGATTTCACCCTTCGGGTCTGTGATGACATAGGATGTGTTCAGCTGCATAATGTTCGGCTTTGCAAAGAAACGAGTTTTACCAGAACCGGAACCACCGATAATCAGGACATTCAGATTCAGCAGATGGTGTCTTGCATTCAGTGAGAGGAAGACCTCTTCTGTCAACAAGATGTTGTTGTCCACGATCACACCAACAAAGTTTCCTTTCTCATCAAACACCTTCTTACCATCTTTGGAGATTGGTCTGAACTCCGGCTTGTCGGGATCTGCAAGTGATTTCATTTCTTTTGCATCGCCCCACTTTGCCGAGCCGTGTTCCACGCCACGGCGGTGCAGTCTTTTCTTTTCTTCGGTGTACTTGTACAGGGCATAGATGCCCACAACACAAGCACCCATGAAAAGCATTTTGGGAGCATAGCTGTCTTCTTTTTTCAGTGCAGCAAAGATAAGATCGGGGTTGGCTGTGACTTTATTGAACGCATCACCAAGTAAGTTTATATCCACAGAGCCATCTGGCTTCAGTGAATAGTCCATGGCTGCACCCAGAATCCAGCACAGCACGAGTATCACAACAGCGATTGCTGCATAGATGATAATCGTAGATTTGCTGATCTTTCTGGGCTGTGCTACTTTTGCCTTTCCCATTAGTGTCTGCCTCCAATAGGTGCTGTCGGCGGTGTGTCTGGAAGTTTGGGTGCCGTGATTTCTGGTGTCTCAGGCAGTTGAGCAGAAGCATCTGTTTTCAGACCATGAAGTACATCTGTTACATGAGCTTCGTGTCCATTCAAATGCAGTTCATCGAAAGGCGGATCATCATCCAACGGCGGTCCATCCATGTCGGGGATAGTAGTTTCTTTAGCATCTGCATCATATCCAAAGGTGTTGTTAATATCATCCTGCACCAGTTCTTCCAGTGCCAGCGGATTGACTGCATCTGCTGTCTTTGCAACAACCGCCTCAGCTGTTCCTTCTGATACTTCAAACTCTTCTTTGAGCTTTTCAGCAGCAGCTTGAGGGTCTGTGGTATCGATCTCTACAGCGGTTCCGGCGTGAGAAATGACGGCAGATTCAGCACGGACTTCTTCAACAAGCAGAATTTTCTCGGCACTTTGTGTTTCGGCTTGCCGGAAAACATCCTGTGCCATCTGCTTTGCAATATGTTCCGGTACACCCTGTTTCTTGTAGAGATCCATCAGTTCCTTCACACCATTCTTCTTATCTGAAAAAGAAAGGGTAAGTATCTGTGTGTCTGTCGTAGAATGATCTACTCCATGCTGATCTGTTTCGATGGATGTCACAGCACTTGTAACAAAAAAGTGGTTTTTGCTGGTGCGTTCGATCTCATTGCTGATGCTGCTTACAGGCAGTGCCTTAGCAAAGGCGTTGCCAGCTGCATCCGTGCGATGCATACCGCTGATCACTTTTTCATCACGCATATCAAAGTCGGATTTCTTGAATGTGTAATCCAGACTGTGATTTTCTTGCGTGGCGTAGTAGTCAGATACCTTCTGTGCTTTATCTACTAATGCAAGTACGGTTGCTGCATCAGTAATCTTCAGCTGTGTTTGCAGCCGTTCTGCCATCTGTCGCTGTGTCATCTTTTCGGGATTCAATACGGCAAAATTTCCGTCATTATCTCGAAATACGATTCTGGGAACGCCATCTGACTTAGGAGTCATTCGCCAGCAGCTGTATTCTTTTGTAAGTACACTTTCACCCTGCACTTCGATGTTGGCATCCACCTTTGAGAAGGCGTTCTGGGGAGCGTTGCTGAAGAATTTCTGCTTTGCTTCACCTTCAAGCATTTCTTCTCCGAACTTTGCACAGACAATATCTGCCTTGCTCTGATCGTAATCGAACTGCTCCTGAATCATAGCGGACAATTCTTCTCTTGATGGCGGTTCTTCAAAGCTGATTTCCTTACCGGAACGCACATCCTTGATAGTTAAGTAGCCTTGTTCATCTCTGTCGAAGGTAATATCCTTCTTGATCTCGTCACATTTCCGGACAAACTCACCTCTTGCGATCAAAATCGCCTTTTCGTCTGCCTTTTCATACAAACAGAAGTACTCTCCATTCTTTGTTTTACCAAACTGTGCAGCCAGATCGTGTTTGTTCAGTTCAGCAGTAATAAAGGGGATTTCCCATTGCTTTGCTTTGAAGTTTCCGAGTTCTTGCGGACGGACTTCCAGTTTTTCTTTCATCAGATCTGTACAGATACGCTGCAAAATGGGTAGATCTTTGGAACGCACATTGGCATAGATATTATCCTTGCCTTTGGTACCGGTGAATGCTACAGGAATGCCATACTCTTTTGCTTTCCTTGCAACGTATTTCATATCAGCCTGAGTCAATCCATGATCGGAAGAGGATACTGAATCACCAGTTTTTCTTGCGTTTTCGAGCAGCTTTTTGATTTTTACTTCACCGGTTTTCAGTTCTGTCAGATCAGTGGATTTTACAGGTTTCTCTTTACTGGCTCGTGGTACACTCAGTGCTTGCAGCAGTTTTGCAATGTTATCAATTGTACGATCGACAGCCTTCGCTACAGTATCAATTGATGCTTCTGCAAGTTTCGTACCAACTTGTAAGGTAGCACCAGCTACTTCATCGCCCATGCTCATATCAATTACCTCCTTTGGACATAAAAAACAGGACAATTTCGATTGCCCTGTTTTTCTGTTATTTACTTGTTTGAAAATGAAATATGCTATATGTATCAACTTTAGTCTGACTCTAACTTGCTTGCCACAGTCAGATAGTGGTGATAGCCTCCGTTCCTGCGAGGATAGGTCTTTACCTTTCCTACATTGAATACTTGCTTCAGTATGCTGACAATATCGTCAATCTCTGATTCTTCTGCGATTTCAATCCTAATGTGGTATTCCTTGTTCTCCGTCATAGTTGCCATAGCACGAAAGCCTTTACCTTGACCGGCAGTTCCGAATGCAAACCCAGTATTCTGACTTTGGCGTTTATTTTGCAGAACATTATGTTGCGTTGCATTCGCACCATAAACTCCTGTAAATTCAACGATCTCATAATCATGACTGGTATTTGAACAACTGGCTGCCAGCTTTTTCGCTGTATTTTCAGCAACTTTCGCTGATTTGTAGAGTTTGGGGTTAAGACTGTCAAATGCCGCAAATTTTTCTCCTTGCACAGCATAAGTCCCACCAGAATAGATTTCAGAAGGCGATGCACAATAATGAAACTTGATGTAATACATCACTGATCAGCCTCCTCATACCGCATGATGTATCCGGCATGTATCACTTCCTGTTCTGCCTCTTTCATTCGATCGACAAACTGCTTGTCCAGTACATCGTAGTTGTCGTGAGGGATACCTTCATAATACTTCCGTGCCATCTGTTCACGCTTGATCGGATCATCCATGATGTCAGAACGGATTGCAAAGCAGGGGTACTTGGTTGCTGGACACATCAGGGGATATTTGTGTTCTCGTGCGATCTTCGCACATACACACCCTACACATATTGCCACTCTTTTCGGGGGCTTTTCCTTACTTTCCATTCTCATAAGTTACACCATCTCATCATCGGCTGCCATTTCTTCCAAATCGGTATCTGTCTGCTGTCCATCAACTTTTCTTCTTCCGGCAAAGTAGAACTCCCTCACCATGATCTTTGTAGTATAGCGTTTTTCGCCCTCAGCGGTTGTGTAGTTGTCGTTTTGCAGCCGTCCTACAATCACTACATTATCACCCTTATGGACATGACTTGCGATCAATTCAGCGGTACCGCTCCATGCTGTACAGTCGAAGAAATCACACTGCATTTCAGCATCCTTGCTGTTCTTGGACTTGGGACGGTTCACCGCCAGACGGAAGTTACAGAGGCTGACGCCACTCTGTGTAGTTCTTAGTTCGGGTTCAGCTACGAAGCGACCCATCAGATGTACATTGTTCATAGTATTCTTTCCTTTCTTGTTTGCATATTAAATTTACAACTGATACCGCAGCCGTACTGCTTGCCAGTAGTAGGGGGCATAGGAGCAGCAGTTGAAGATCTCGTCAACTGCATAGTATCTGGACGGCAACTCTGTTTCATAGCCATCTTTGTTGTAGGTTTCGCCATCCGTGTGACATCCGTTCCATAAATTAAATGCTAATCTTGTTGTTTTCTTGGATGTGCCGGTCTGCCAGCTGCAATGCAAGCCATTCCGCTTGATCAGATCTTCCTCGATGTCAAACAGATCGTTCAGGTGTTCTCTGCATACGCTGTCCAGCGTCAGGAGATATGCAAGCGACTGGTGATAGCAGTCTCTGTGCTGCATGATAGATAACAGCTTGGAGTAGGCAGTCATGTGTTCTTCATTGAAAAAGAAAATGTTCATTCTTTTCACTCCTCATAAACAATTTCAGTCCCGCAGTTCTTGCAGAATTTTTCACCACCATCAGCATAGTATATCGTTCCGCATTCACATTCAAATTTACCTTCGTTCAGTGCGTATCCGCACTCTTCGCAGTAGTGGCCTTTTTGGGGATGATACATTGCACCACAGGCAGGACAAGACGATGGCATATGAGATAATACTCTTGGAATAATCATGGGCAAAACAGCAATGGCGAACGATAAACCGGCAACAAGCACTGCAATATTTGCTCTTTCCTCTTTTCCATTCTGTTTTGAAACAAAACAGACAATAAATGAAATGAAGAAAATAATCATAAAGATTACACTTAAAACAAGTACGAAGATTTTCATTTTACTTTATAACTCCTTCCATCATCTTCCGATAGCAATGCAGCGTAGCACGACAGTCTGCCAGACTGTCGTGTGCCACATCATCGCCCCAATCATAATCATAGTACGCTGCACAAGTAGCAAGCTTCTGCCACTTGTAATCGCCTCGAAAATCGCTCCACTCACCATAGATCGGGGCGAACTCCATCATCACATCATAGATCTCTGCATCCTTCGGAATTACAGCACCATAACCACGCAGCATATTCAGATCGAAATAATCATGATTATACCCGATGATCTTCTTTGCCCTGCCCAGAATCGCATTGATCTTTGGCATCTCATGGTAGATGCTTGGAGCATCTTGTACCATTTCCGGACTGATATGATGGATTCTCTCAGCCCCTTTCCATTCCTTGACATAGATCGGCTTGATATAGCTGTTGTACAGGGTGTTGCCGTTTCCGTCAATGATGGAGATTTGCAGCGGTTCGTCATCCGTACAATCCAGACCAGTCGTTTCGATGTCAATGACAATCTCATCCGCAGCTGCATCTGGTTCGCACTGAATCTGTTTGACAAGCTGCACCAGCATCTGATCGAGCTGGGCAACTGTCTCTTCCAGATTTGTGATGTAGTCCTGCTGTCTTTGTTGCTCCTGCTCTGCTGCTGCCTGACGCTGTGCAGCAAGTTCTTTTCTTCTGGCGTTCTTCTTGTCCCGATACGGTTTCCAGAATGCGTTCAGTTCCTCCGGCGTAGCCTCATGTACTTCTTTTTCAGTGAAGTACACAAAGGTATTTCCGTTGTGATTGTGGTTCGCCCACATTTCCTCACCGGCTGCATCGGGATTGACAACATAGCCGAGAGTTGCCCATTGTCTGGCTGTTCGGAGGTTTTCATCTTCAAGCCTGTTTCGTTCTCTCATTGGTACTCCTTTACATCAAACCATTATGCCGGATAAGGGCAATGACGATGAAGGCAAAAGCAGATACAATCCACCCTCCCATAAAGCTACCACGCCATTTCCCAATAAATAAATCTCGTTCCACCCAAGAGGCGATAATCCATCCTACAAAACAAATCGCTGTGATAATTGCCAATATGCCCTGAATCAAAAACATAAAATCCATAGTATCACTTCCTTGCTTAATTTTACCCAAAGCCTTCATATGCTTATCTGAAAAAGAAAATTGATTATTTCTTGATGGCGTTAAGCAACTTCAAAAGCTGTTTCAGCACATCTTCTTCATACTCTGTTCCAATACTGGAGTAGGATGCAAAGATTGTCTGAAGCTCAATCATTTTCTCACCGACAAACGATGCAAGGGCATCCATAGGGGACTTGCTTTCAGAAATTGTGCTACATGTATCAACTTCTTCTGCAACCTCTTCTGCAACCGGCTCTGCCGTTTCCGCAGCATCCTCCATTGCAGAATCCATATCTGCATCCATTTCCATGTCTGCATCCATCACACCAAAATCATCTGCTGCCGATGAAAATGTGCTACATGTATCAACTTCTTCTGCAACCGGTTCGGCAACTGATTCTGTACTGCTTGTGGCAGATTTCTTTGGCTTTGGTGTTTTGGGCTTGCTCTGGTTCTTTGCCTTGACATCCTTGTGCTTGATGCCCTCAAAGCCTGTCTGTTCCAGCAGTTCCACCTGATCTTCTACATCCATCTTTGCAATCTCACTTGCAGTGGAGATGGATATATCACCGCTTTCGACAGCCTCCTTGACTGCCGGAATTGCATTCTTGTCTACATTCTGCATCTTTCCGACCTGAGCAGGGGAGACACCCAAAATTTCCGCAAGCTTTTCCCTGACACGACCAAACTTTTCACCGGCACTCTTTTTATCCTTCAAAATCTTGTCCACGATTTCGTAGGACTTCCACATTTCCGCATCGGAGATCTGTCTGGCACTAACATTCATCAGCACAATGTCAAGCAGCCTGTCGGAATCATCTGCATACTCCTGCACAAGGCAGGGGAGATAGCGTGATACATTCTCACCCTGATCGAGCAGATACTGCACCGCAGCTCTACGCCGGTGTCCGCTGATGATCTCATAACCGCCGGACTCCAACGGACGGACGATCAGATTGTCCTTGACTCCACCCTGTCCGAGGATGGTTTCCGCAAATTCTTCTACACGCTCTACAACAAAGAAGTTGTCAGCCGATTCGTGAAGTTCGGCAATGTCAATCATCTTGATGTTGTCCGTCATGGTATTCGCTGCAATGGCAGCGAGGTTAGAAAGCATCGTTTTTGCCATCCTCATTCACCTCTCATTACTTCGTTTGCAAGATCTTCGTAAGCATGGACGATCTTCCATGCAGTAGGGCTTGGCGGTACAGCTCGATCACGGAAGTACGCCTCGATCGGCATTCCGTTCTTCAGGCTTTCACGCACCGTTTTGGAATAGGGAATTACTGTCTGCAAAAGTCTGTCTTGCAGGATTCTCCGAAATTCTCCAATCAGTTCTTCATCGTTTGCCTTTTGATACATGGTAACAAATACACCACCAAGTTTCACGCCCTGCCGGTTGATCTCATCCGTTACTTTTTTCAAACCGGCGATCTCAAACTCACCGAGGATTGTCGGAACATAGATCTTGTGGCAGTGACGGATGATGCTCTTGACCTCATCACTCATTGCAGGGGGCATATCAAACAGGATGTAGTCATAGTTGTCTGTTTCGCTCTCCTCGATCTCCGAGTAGCGTTCCCATGTGGTGTGTGAGATGTTCTCATACTCTGTCGGCAGGATGGCATTGGGAACGGTACTTGTCAGAAAGAACGAAAAGCAGTTTTCCTGTGTGTCGCAGTCAACAACCAGCACCTTCTTGCCGTTCTTCTGCAAGCTGTACGCCAGATTGATGACTGATGTGGTTTTTGCCACACCTCCCTTGTTATTAAAGATTCCAATTTTTCTTGTTTTCATGTCCATCCTCCTTTAGATGACTTCCAGACTATAGGTTTTGTTTCCGCTTTCAAGCGTATTTACTCGAATTCTGACTGGAATACCTTGTTTCCAATCTGATGCACTGCCGTACACTGCAATGATTTTGGAGAGTGCCTCATAGATCTTATCCGATGTAGTCGCATAAGCACGAGGTTCTTTACCGCAATGCCCGAACAGTACTGTATACTTTCCATTTCTCTTTTGATTTCCAGCAACCAGCATAACATCCTTCACATAGAATCCGCAGAGTTCGAATGTGTCTCCGACACATTCATTCAGCTTGCGGGCAGGGATATGTCCGATCAACACATTTGCTGCAAATGCTTTCAATTCCGCTGCCGTTGTATCAGGGAATACGGACTGAATTTTTGCAGTTAGACCTTCATCTACTTCTTCTGAAAAAGAAAGTGCAAAGTCATCTTGGTTCAAAATATCTGTCATGTGTTCCTGCTCCCCTCAATCAATGCCGGATCAACCTTTGTCAGGATAATCCGTTCCTCTGCTTTATCTACTCGAAAGATGCACTCCGGTTTCAGGTTGAGCTTCTTCCGGATAGGGGATTGGATGGTGATTCGCCGATCTTCTGGAATACTGTTATACTTGTCACAGAGGATGTGTACATCGTTCCCTTCGTGGACAACTCTGTATCCTTGAAAGGAAAATACCTTCTTGGGCAGAAGAATCCTGCCAGCAGCATCCATAGATACATAGAGCTGCCCACCGACATAATGCAATCTGTTTTTCACCATAATTTTTCATTTCCTTTCTTTATTATTCGGTATTCAATACCGTTTGAAACTGTTGGGATACATACCGTTCCATCTTGCACGAGCTGGCACGTTTCATCTCATCAGTACAATGCCCATAAACATCCAAAGTAAATGCAGCAGAATGATGTCCCATATTCTCTTGCAGTGTTTTTACATCGTCCCCAGCTTGCAGCGAAAGCACTGCATATGTATGCCGGAGATCGTGAAATCGCGTGTGTTCCAGACCGATCTTCCTTGCAACCTTGATAAAGCTGTTGTACACAGCATAGTGAGTGTAGTGCGTTCCTTTAGAGTTGGTGAATACATATTCACTATTAGAACGCCGTGAGCATTTGGCTGCATACAGCTGATGTATGATGAAGGAGGCAGGGTAGAGTCTTCGTGTCTTATTGTTTTTCAGACTGGTAAACTTATAAGTCCCACCCTTGCCCTTTTCCTTGACGAGCTGCCGGTACACATAAATTGATCCGCTATCGAAATCAATGCAATCCCATGTCAGTGCAATCAGTTCAGCCTGTCGCAGTCCTGTGAACACAGCCACAGTAAAGAGCAATTCTTTGTTATGCCCCTTGATTGCTTTCAGAAAGCGTTGCAGCTGTGCAGGTGTCAGAGGCTGTATATCCGGCTTGATCACACGAGGAAGGATTGTGGAGTCAGCAGGGTTATCATGGATGTGCTTTGCAGTTACTGCAACGGACAAGCATTTGTGCAGCACTCCATGGATGTTCCGAATTGATTTAGGAGACAGCAATTCATCGATGCCCACACCCATTGATAAGCTGTTAACAAAAAGCTGCACATCTTCGGAGGTAAGTTCGGTCAACCGAACATCGCCTAAAACACGATTGATGTGCAGCTTTACAGCTGTATCATAGGAGGAAAGCGTACTTTCCTTTATATTGTTGCAGTAATGTGTCAACCAATGCTGTGTCCATTCTGAGAGAATTGATTGGCTGAAATCATGCGTGTCGATTGGAGTAAGACTTCGCATATATTCCAGCACATTCATACTTTTTTTCATTTGATCACTCCATTCATGTTGGTTACAAATCCATTATACCAAAAGAACAAAAACAAATCAACGTTGTACCATTGGATGTTGACGAGCTGTTATTAACATGATATAATGAAAATGAACCTTTTAATCGGAGCGATTCATGGCAGAAAGGAAAATTCGATTCCTTCCGCCCCTGCCAGCACAGCGTCTGTGCCGTTAGACGCATTTGAAAGCTTCCGAGTAATCGGGAGCTTTTCTTTTTGCGATACGGTTTCCCATACCGAAAGATCACAGGTCAGAAAAGTCCGATTTTTCGGCTTTACATATTGAAATCCAAGGCAATATGCGGTATAATATAGGAGGTCGGACAGACTGATCAATACGAATTGACAACCGCAAAAAAGGAGTGACGCTATGTCAAAGTGCAGAAAATATCTCATCATCACATTTGCAATTACATTAGTCATCACGATATGCGGTTGGTTCTGTGGAGAAGATGTATTTGACTTCGCGCTCGCCATTGCAATGTTTATCCCATTGATCGCAGCGCTTTTTGCAGGTGCAGACATCAGTGAAATGGGATGGGGTATCCGCTTGGAACTGAAAAGTCTGCTGCTCTTGCTCACAGCGTGGCTTTTGCCGACAGTAATGAGCATCATGGGAGGCGTGTTATATTACCTGGTGTTCCCCGAAGACTATGTTCACTCGGACGGATTCCTAAACCTGGTCTCCGATTCCCTCGCGCCGTTCATGCTCTTTGTTCCCTGTATTCTGGCACTTGGTGAAGAAATCGGCTGGCGTGGTTTCCTCTATCCGGAGCTGAAGCAAAAATTCGGCAGAATCAAAGGACGGCTGCTGGGCGGTGTGATATGGGGCGCATGGCACTTCCCTGCTATGCTGGTTGCAGGATATGAATACGGCAGAGAATACATAGGCGCACCGTTGCTCGGCCTTTTTGCCTTTCCCCTTTTCTGCACAGCAGTAGGAATCATTGCGGATTTTCTATACGAACAGTCAGAAAGCATATGGCTGCCCACTCTGTTCCACGCCTGCATCAACGCATCTCCGGGTTTGTGGTTTTTCAGAAACGACCTGCATCCGGAACGCTCCATTTTCGGTCCATCGGAGATCGGGCTGATCGGTGTCATCCCCACCCTGTTTATCGCTGCGTTGCTATTGTATTATGAAACGAAAAGCGATGCATCCACAGAACGGGAATGAGCCTGTCAAAACAATTTTGCATGGATACGGGAACATGATTTAAATAGGGTTACCCTATCAGCAAACCTCCGACATTTGATATCGGAAGTTTTTTATGCTGAAGAATCCCTCTGCCCTTTAAATGTAAATCCTGTTGACAGATCATACTGAAAATGGTATAATAATAATACTTTTCAGAATGGAGGATGAGCATGAGTCAGGCACCTATGAATCCCCCCGTACCTCCGCAGAATGCTGCATCCGCATCCTATGCGGCACTGTATGCACCACAGGAGGGCAAGGGCAAAAAGAAGAAAAAAGGGAAAGCCCTATGGATTTTCCTCATCATCGTGCTGCTGATTGTCGGCGTGATTCTACTGATTCGGTGGAGCAACAAAAAAGCGACCGATCTGCTTAGCAGCAATCTTACCCCCTATTCCTTTGGATACAGCGGCTATGATTATCACGAATACGTCACGCAGGACATTTACGTTCCCACGGAGATTTATCTTGCAAACGGCAAGGCAGTACCGATCAAGTGGAGTTCGAAGAACGATGAAGTACTGGATGCACAAGGCAAGGTGCAGCGTCCTGAGTCCGAGAACCAGGAGGTTACCCTTACTGCTGCCATCCGCTACGGTCTTGGAAAGGGCGAGGCGGATTTCAGTTTTAATGTCATCAAGACCGATCACGTCCACCGAAGCGAGGTCTATGTGCTGACAAAAGAGGAAGTCGCATCGGGCGAGGCAACGCATCATCTGTTCGTAGGCTTTGAAGATGAAGACGAGGAGAACATTTTCAGTGTTTACGGCAATTTCGGACAGACGAAGGTCACTTCCATGGAGGACGCACTTTATGTCATGGAGCTGTATCGTCCCCTATTCAATCTCGATGAGTCCCACCAGTTCGTTGCAGAGGATGTTATGCCCGGCAACGGCACCAAGACCTACAAGCTGCGGCAGGTGTGCAACGGCATCCCCTACTGGAACAATTCGGTTTCGATGACGGTGAAAGAGGATGGCAAATTGGAGGCAATCAACCTGCATGTTTGCAGAGATACACAGGTCAACTGCGACTTCTCCGTGACGGAGGAGGAGCTGACTGCGATTGCAGCCGCCGAGCTTGGCGAAGAAGCTGTCGTTGCTGTCCCCGAAAAGGGCATCTATGTGGATACGAACGGCTGCCCCTCTCCTGCATATCGTTTCTATGCGGCATCCATGGATGCATTTGAGAATGAAAAAACGCTCAAGACGTACAAATTGGAAGTAGATGCCGAAACAAAGGAGATTCTCAGCAAGAGCAGCACGATCAATACTCTGCTGGACACACAGGTTGCACAGGCAATTGTCGATGCAGCGGAAACCGAAACGGCTTCTTCGAAGACGGCGGGGGCGAGTGAGGAAGCAGATTTGATTTGCTGGGCTAAATTGTTAAACGGTTTATGTGCAACAGAAACTGTGCAGGCAGAGGATGTATTCGGAAACGAACGTGAATTTATAGTGAGTCGAATTGATATGCCGATCACCGATCTTTACTATATGCATGATCCCTTCCGTAGAATTTCAGTTGCTCATGCAGATATGGATGAGTTTTACAAAATGATTGTCAGAAGTAATTTTGATGGAAATCAAGTCCTGTCACAAATCATGGCTTTGGAGCAAATGCACATATTTTTATCAAATAATTCGTTTACGCCGGAAGATTTTGTTGCGTATATTCAAAATACATTCGATGCCATCGAGCTCGCTCAGAACGGCACAGAAGTTATACTTGGTGCATTCAAAGCCAATTTTATGCCAATGTTATATGTAAAAAACTTTGACAATAAACGTGCGGTATCCTCCTATGTCAATCTTCGTGATACCTATGACTGGTATCTGGAGCATCTGAATCGAAATTCCCTTGACGGAAAAGGACAACTGATTGCCTGTGCAGTCGATATGAAATCTGTTAAAGATAACGCTGCTTTTTTCCCAATTGGCGAATACTTTATTGCCGCACCTGAAGATACTTTGTTCACTTACCCTCCCTGCGGTGCTTTAGATACGATGGCACATGAATACACCCATGGCGTTTTTTACCATGTAGTCGGAGATCTTAGCGACGGCGGTTATATGAGTGAAGCCATAAATGAAGGCTATGCCGATATTTTCGGATGTCTGGTGGAAGGCAACTGGAAGATGGGAGAAACTGTTGCCGATAAGGTGATGCGTGACCCTACGGGTACAGAAACAGAGCTTCTTTGTGACTATAAATACCCTACAAGATATTTCGGCGAGCATTGGAGCCTCTCAGACGGACATATCGACGGTATCCTCCTGAGCCGTGCTGCGTATCAGATGACGCAAAGCGGCTTTACTGAGGAGGATGTCGCCAATATCTGGTATAAATCCATGGGGTATGGCTACGATACACGCAGCGATTTTCTAAGTGTTCGCTACAATGTCATCCAAGCTGCAAGAAATCTCGGATATACAGTTGAAGAAATCGTTGTCATTGAGGACATTTTCGGTCTTATGGGCATCGGCACTACTGCCACCCGTGAATTAAGAAATGCCGCAATTCGCGGCCATGAACTGATGGACGATTTCACAGACGAAAAATTCCTGATGCCGATGACACCCCTTCTGGCGGTTCTGGGTGACATGCCGGTGTACATTTATCATCTGGATAACGGTGAGCCTGTGGAATATACGGATGAAGAAATCTCCGAGATGATGTCTGCGGCACTTTCCTACAAGCTTGCGGCGATCGTCAACGAAATTCCCTTTTATTTCACGGAGGAAGAAATCACCCAGATACTGTCTGAGTTGACGGGCTATGCTGCCGACGATGTTCCGCCTTCTGATTTCACGAATCAAAAAATCTATGAGATGTTTTCTGCATGGGAATCCTACCAGCTTACCGATACCAACATTCATGAATATAATCCGGACATCCCCATCGAAAAGAAGATTACAGTAAAATATGAGCGAGTCTCGAAAGCAAAATTTGATATGTACGAAGCGATGCTATCGAAAGATCTTATCACGAAATACAGCGAAATCATTTTAGATCAGATGGGTACTGAGGCAGGTGATGCGAAAGAATATCTGGAGCTTGCAGACAGCGAATTCATGCGGTATGTATGGGATCCCTCCGTCCATGAATGCCCTCCCTACATCTTCTGGACAGACTGCGTCGGCGTGGATTTCTACATTCTGGCAAAAATGGGCTATTTTACTGAGTCAGAAGAATAAGCACAAAAACCTCTGATGCGCTGCATCAGAGGTTTTCTCTTGTTAATGAAGTTCTTCCATAGAAATACAGAAGGATATGCTTGCTTCCCATGCCTCTGTATTCACGGAAATCATGTGCTGTGCTTTATCGGATGCCGGAGGAGAAGTCTATGACTATGCTCTTTCACTTGGAATCACAAAGCGCAATCATGGTCTGATTATGGCTCCCAATGCTGCGTGAGGCATCAGTCCAAAAGCGGACAGACGGCGCAGGAGGAATGATTGGAGGCAATGATAGCCCGAGAGCTGCATGATGGCTTTCGGGCTTTTTGATTTGACCATTGCAAATTGATTTTGAGTATGTTATAATGATACTAATCCCTTAAACTCCGATAGGCAAAGTCTATCAGAGTTTAGCCACGAAGTCCGTGTTAGGGATGACAAGCCGTGTCAAATTCATGCACGGCACATCGCTCATGTCCGACAGAATCCAGACGCACATTCGGGTATGAGCGGATAAACTGCCTGAAATGATGATTGTAATCGGTCTTTTGACTGAATCTGAAAGGAGATTGCACATGGATACAGTTTTCGGTTCGCTCCGCCATGCCTTTGACATGGCGAACAAGACGCACATCATCTGGTGTGTCGGCATCCTGCTCATCATGGCCGTTCTGGCCATCCTTCACCACTTCTGGAAAGAGGATGCCAAGAAAATCAGAATCTGGCGGCTGCTCTGCCTTCTTCCGCTTGCCGCTGCCGTCATCCATTTCCTGATCTATGCGCTCGGTGAACCGCTCATTGCCAGCTTTTTCATTTTTCTGTACGCCATTGCGCTGCTGGCACTTCTGCCCGTGCCTTTTGCCAAGCGAAGTATCGGCTACAGGGTGACCGCTTGCCTCACCGGCGTGCTGTCCGCTCTGCTCGGCTTCTATTTCTGCGCCACATCCCCGAACTGCTTTAATTATGCACATATGAGCTATACCGATTCCTTCCATGCGCTTGCAGAGCAGATGGACAGAACGTATGTCCTCAAGGACTGGAAGGAAGTCGACTTTGCCGCACTGGAAGAAAAGTACATGCCCCTTGTCGAGGAGGCGGAACAAGCACAGGATCCTGCAAAGTTCTACGATGCCGTGAATCAGTTCTGCATGGAGCTGCATGACGGCCATGTCTGGGTGTCGCCGGGCTTTGATACGGAGACTTATCCGCTGCCGGACAAGCCCCGCAATTACGGCCTTTCAATGGTGCAGCTCGATAACGGCGATGTCATTGCCGTTTGCACAACGGAAGAGGTGCAGAAGCTCGGCATCGAGGATGGCACCCTCATCACCCACTGGAACGGCAAACCCATCGGGCAGGCACTTCTGGAGGACACAAGGGATCAGGGCTTTCCTGTGAAAGCCAATGCCGACCGCATTGCACCGATACAGCTGTCCGGCATCGGCGGTGAGACCATCGATGTGACTGTGAAGTATGCGACCGGCACGGAAATGACCGTGACGCTTTCCGATCTCGGAGGAGAGTCCCCCGCCAGGAAGGCCGCTGATACATTCTCCCGTATGCCGGAGCTGGAAACGGATGAACAGTTCGAAGCATTTCTGGATGCGAATTTCAGTGTCCGCATGCTCGATGACAAATGCGGTTATCTGGTACTGAATGCAGAGGTAACAAGCAGCGATTTTCAGGATACGCTTGCCTATATCATGGGCGATCATATCTGGGCAAGGGAGATGTTCCGTGAGAATCTGCGTGAGCTGAGGGCGCAGGGCATGGAGTACCTTGTCATTGATCTGCGGAATAATTTCGGCGGCTTTGATGAGATCGGCTGTGCATTGACCAGTCTGCTGACCGAAGAGGACTGGTATGGCCAGGGCCTCGGCATCCGCAGAAACGGCGAATACATCAGCGTTTCCGATCATGGTATCAAGGGCGACGGCGAGTTTGCCGATCTGCAGGTCGTGGCACTGACGAATTACAACTGCGCAAGTGCCGGTGATGGTACATCGCTCTATCTTTCCAAGCTCCCGAATGTGACGTTGGCAGGCATGACCGATCCCAACGGCTGCAATCAGGAAACCGGCGGCAACTGCGTGCTTTCCGATGGTCTGATGGTTGTTTCCTATCCGGTCGGACTGATTCTGAACGAAGAGAGCGTACCGAATGTGGATACTGCGCCCGACCGCATCAGCCGCAATCCGGTTGAGGTGCGCATTCCGTTTGATTATGATGCCGCAGTGCAGATTTTCTTCAGGGGAGAGGATTATGAGCTCGCCTGGGCGATGGCGTATCTGGAAGAACATGCGGCGTGCGTGCTTGAATAGTGTTTTTTGTAAGAGGGAAGGGCTTCCGGCGTGCCGGAAGCCTTTTTTATGAAATCTTAGATCCGACTGCGAAAAAATGGCCGCAGCTGTGTCTAATAAGTGAAAAGCAAATTTGCAGATCCGGAGGGAGGGAATCAAATGGGCAACGATGCGGATCGCTACCGCCGTTTCCTGGCTGGTGATGATGATGAACTGGTTGTGATCATTGAGACCTATTATCAGGGCTTGTCGCTCTATCTGCACAGCATTGTGAAGAATATCTGTGAGGCGGAGGAAATCATGCAGGCCACCTTCGTGAAGCTCGCTGTGAAAAAACCAAAATTCAACGGGAAAAGTTCGTTCAAGACCTGGCTGTATGCCATCGCACGCAATGAGGCGCTCAATTACCTCCGCAGGCGTGCACGTTATGCGGACAGACCGATCGATGAGGCATTTCAGCTTTCCGATGAAACGGATATCGAACAGCAGTACTTGATCGAAGAACGGAAAATCCAGCTGCATGCCGCCATGAAGCGGCTCAAGCCCGACTATGCACAGGTTCTGTACCTGAAATATTTTGAGGATTTTGACACGCAGGCCATTGCCGGGATCATGAAGAAGTCATGCCGTCAGGTCGGCGATCTGACCTACCGTGCCAAGAATGCGTTGAAACTTGAACTCGAAAGGATGGGCTTTGTTTATGAAGAATGCGAATGAACTTGCAGATGCTGTGTTCCGTGCACGGGATGCCCACAGGGAAGCGCAGCAGAACAGAATCAGAAAAATCCGTACTTCTGCTGTCATTGGTACAGCAGCCTGTGCCATCTGCCTGACCGCAGCGGGTGTGGGATACGGCCGCAGACTGCCGGACAGAATGCCTTCGGTGCCACAGAAAGCCGAAATGGAAGGCACACAGGCTGCCGTGCAGACTGCGCTGCTGCCGGAGGAAAACACAGTACCGGAAACAACGGCGGCATTTACGAAATGTGAACCCGCCGCAGATGCTCCGATGTCCACAACCGCAGTATGCGTTCCGGAAGGAACGGCATTCTGTACACAGGTGTCATCGGAAACAGCGCACAATGTGGAAGTGAAGACGGAAGCTCCGACGGCAGAAACGGAAGAATACATTGAGGAACCGCGGTGGGACGAGAAGACGATCTCCGAGCAGTTTGTGACGTTTACAAACGAAAATGGAGAATTTGTCAGCCGCTGCACGCAGATCGACCGTGTGCATCTCGGTGAAAGGCTGTACGATACGGTGATCGAGGGCTATGATGGCTATGCCGATGAGATCCGCTATGCCGATGCATCCGTTTATCGCATCAGCGGCATCGAACCGGAATGCGCCGTTGCTGTCCGGTTTCAGGGCTGTGACACGGACTTTGTCTACACAAATCACCACGACTATATGCCCAAAACGCTTGGTGAAATGATGGATGCGCTGCATCTTTCTGAGACGATATCCTTCCACACGCTCTATGCCGAACAGGGCGGCAGCATCACGGACTATGACCGCGGTCTGCTGCTGTCACTGCTTGAGCAGCACAGGGATCTCCCCCTGCTGGAGGACGATACGCATCACCGCAAGCTGTTCGGTGTCAGCACCAACATTGATCTTCTGGGTATTGTGAATAAGTCGCTGGCAGTGACGGAGGATGGCTATCTGACCACGAATCTCATGGAGCGCCGCTATACGTTCTGTATCGGCGAGGAGACAGCACTTGCGCTGGCTGATGCACTCGGCATCGAAAAGGCCGCCGTCATCCCTGAGACGGATGATGCAAGTGCCATCGTCACCGAACCCGCTGTGCCGGAGATGGCAATGGAATAAATAGTACAGCAAGAACGCCTCCCAGAAGGGAGGCGTTCTTTTGTTTCAGCATGTCATTGCAAAGTCAGGAATTACTTCTTGCCTTCGGGGAGTGTGCCGTTGTATTCAGCGATTCTGTAGGTGTACTTGGGGAGCGGTGCTTCCAGTACATCTTCCCATCTGGGATCGAGATCTGCGCCGTACTGTGCGGCATAAACCAGGATGTTTGCGGCATCGCGTGCATCGAGCACGGAACCGTCTGCGCCGCAGTCCTCGGATTCACCGGTGACATCGGCCAGGAAGTATGCGAAGTATTCCAGCATGGTGTCGGTTTCGGAATAGAGGTAAGCCTCCAGACCTGCGCCCTTTGCGGCAGCGTAGATCAGAATCTCGGCTGCGTCAACGGCATCGGGCATACCGTCGAGTGTTGCGTCACCCTTCACTGCGATGTAAGCGGTTGCGTTGGTTTCTGTAACCTGACCATCAATGCGTACCGGAATGGAACCGATGTAGCAAACCTGATAATCATACTCGGGCTTGACAACGCCGTTTTCATCGAGCACCTGGGTTTCGAATACGGTTTCAGGATTCTGCCAGCTATCCACGTCAAATGCGATGTCCAGAGTCGTCCAGTCGGATACGATCTCTGCTTCGCCTGTAGAACCATCGGAGTACAGTGCGTATCTTGTGATCACATCGATCAGATCCTCGGCAGCAAATGCTCTGGGGTCGTGAGAGAAGTAGAACTTGTCCTTGCCGGTCACCTCATAGGTGTAGCCAACAACTGTGGTGGTTGTGGGCGGCTCGGTCGTTGTAGTCTCTTCCGTTGTGGTTGTCTCAGCAGTTGTAGTGGTTTCGGAAGTTGTGGTTGTCTCAGCAGTTGTAGTGGTTTCGGAAGTTGTGGTTGTCGCTGCTGTAGTGGTTGTTGCGGAAGTTGTGGTGGTTGCTGCTGTAGTAGTTGCTGCGGGAGTCGTGGTTGTCGCTGCGGTAGTGGTTGTTGCGGAAGTTGTGGTGGTTGCTGCGGTAGTAGTTGTTGCGGGAGTCGTGGTTGTCGCAGCGGTAGTGGTTGTTGCGGGAGTCGTGGTTGTCGCAGCGGTAGTAGTTGTAGCGGGAGTCGTGGTGGTTGCTGCTGTAGTGGTTGTCGCTGCTGTAGTGGTTGTCGCAGCGGTAGTAGTTGTCGCGGGAGTCGTGGTGGTTGCTGCTGTGGTGGTTGTAGCGGGAGTCGTGGTGGTTGCTGCTGTAGTGGTTGTTGCGGGAGTCGTGGTTGTCGCAGCGGTAGTAGTTGTTGCGGAAGTCGTGGTTGTAGCGGGAGTTGTAGAAGTTGTAGTCGTGGGTGTTGTGGAAGTTGTGGTTGTAGGTGTTGTGGAAGTTGTGGTTGTAGGTGTTGTGGATGTTGCGGGAGATGTTGTGGTGGTCATTACGGCTGTCGTGGTCGTTGCAGAAGTCGTGGTTGTCACTGCGGGAGTGGTTGTTGTTTCAGCAACGGTCGTAGTCGCTTCCGTTGTTGCGGATGTTTCAGTTGTTGTGAAAGCCTCGGTTTCCTCGGTGGGAAGCACTTCGATCCAGCCGGAAGTTGTGGTGGGAATCAGTTCGATCATATCGGCATTGAACAGAGAGAGCTCTTCAAATGCGAGATCGTAGCGCGTGCCGGCAGCGGCATCCTCGGGAATCAGGAAGGTGATTTCGAAGACAACAGCGCCGTCTTCAGCGATGTAATTCTGCTCCGCATCATAATCCGTACCGTTGAAGGTCAGCGTATCGAGGTTGTAGATGAAGTCGAGGGCTGCATAAGCATCGCCTGCGGCAGGAGCGGGATCAGCCTGTGCGATGGGGCCTGCATCTGCGGTCATGTCGAGCATGTAGCTTGTGATGCCGTCTGTGTCGCCCTTGACAGTGACAGAGATGGTCACAGTCTCGCCGGCCTTGGCAGCACCGGTACCAATGATCCATTCAGCATCGATTTCGCTGCTGCCGGGTGTGGTTTCGGTGGTCTCTGTCGTGGTGGCTTCTGTGGTGGTC
>JAFSBM010000201.1 GCA_017437285.1 Ruminococcus sp.
AAGCTGAAGTTTGAAAATATCGACTGGGATAAAAAATACATAAATTTTGTCCAAAGCAAAACACATCACTCCGTTTGCCTGCCGCTCCTCAAGGATGTTGGCTGGGCGATCATCGACTATGTTAGGAATGGACGCCCAAATATTGATTCACAGTATATATTCCTGACACATATCCCGCCCTTTAAAAACTATTCAGATGGGAATCATCTTCACGCAACAATTACAAAATATCTTCAATTGACCGACATACAGGATCAGCCTAAAAAGAGACGCGGTATGCATTCCCTCCGGCACACATTGGCTAACAGACTTCAGGAAAATCGTGAATCCCTGCATACCATATCCTCGGCTCTCGGACATTCAAGCCCCGATTCGGCATCAGTATATATCAAAACGGATATTGAGCTTCTGCGTGAGTGTTGTCTGGATCCATCGGAGGTAGAGATATGACAGAATATATTTTTCGCAGTAAGCTTTCTCCATATATGGTTGGATTGGTCGAGCAAAAGCGTGCTCTTGGCTACAAATATGAAGAACAAGTAAGGATAATGAAGCGTTTTGATGCACTTTGCGTGGAAAAGTTCCCTGATGAGTGTACAGTAACAAAAAATATGCTGGATATTTGGGCGGTCAAAGCTCCAACCGAATCGCCGGGCACTCTTCGAATAAGGGTAACGGTGGTATCACATCTGGCACAGTATATGACAGCTTTAGGGCTTGATGCGTATATCTATCCGACCAACGACCTTCCAAAGGGATCAAAATATATTCCGTATATATTCTCGAAGGACGAGCTTGTACGTTTTTTCCGGCAGGTGGATTGCTGTCATTTTTCTTCGGAAGTGCCAAATCGTCATTTTATCATGCCGGTACTGTTCCGCCTCCTATATTGTTGTGGACTGAGACTCGGCGAAGCGCTGCGGCTTGAGGTGCGGGATGTAGACCTTGATCAAGGTGTTCTCCTCATACGGGAGTCTAAGAACGATAACGACCGTTATGTGCCAATGTCATATGAACTTACGGAGATCTGCAGGGATTACGCATCTAAAGTGCATGGTAACGAAACCGTGCATAAATACTTTTTCCCTGCCCCTGATGAAGGTATGATTTCATCGATGAATATCTACAGTAATTTTCACCGTTTTCTTTACAAAGCCGGCATCTCCTACGGAGGCAAAGGTAAGGGACCTCGTATCTACGACTTTCGTCACACCTTTGCTGTCCATTGCTTGAGACGCTTGGTGCTGTCCGGCAAGGATATTTCGGTGTATCATCAAGCTTTGAAAACATATATGGGGCATTCCTTTTTCAAATATACAGCGTATTATCTTAGGCTCACAAACGATATGTTCCCGGATATACGCCAGAAGACAGAAGCGTATTACCAGCTCAATATCGGCGGCGGGGGTGACTTTGATGAGTAAACCTTCGGATTTTTCGTACCATCTCACCAAATACTTGGGAGAGTACCTGCCGTTCATCAAGAATTACAGTGTAAACACTATCCGCTCTTACCGCGATACCTTCAAACTGTTTCTTCTGTATTTTAATGAGGAACTCAACATCCCAACGCATAAGATACAAATTAAAAACGTGACTCCTGATGCCGTAAAGGGCTTCCTTGAATGGCTGAAGGAAAAGCGCAGATCAAGCGTTTGCTCCGCTAATATACGCCTTGCGGCGATACACGCGTTTTTCAAATACCTCCAGAACAGAGAGCCTCAGTATATCTTTCAGTGTCAGCAGATCATGGCGGTAGAAATGGCAAGAGCCGAGAAAGCGATAATTGGTTATCTATCGGTAGACGACCTGTATCTTATGCTTTCGCAGGTAGACGAATCGACCACGCAGGGCAAACGCCACGCCACGCTACTTTATCTGCTATACGATACCGGAGCCAGAGTACAGGAGTTGTGCGATTTGAAGGTAAGAGATGTACATCTCGGTGATAATCCCTATGTTTTATTACACGGAAAAGGAAACAAGGGACGTAATGTCCCTATTGTTACTGATGTTGCCCACAGAGTTGAAAAATACATTGCTGAGAACAGGCTTTCCTCCACGGAGTGCCGAGATATGCCCCTGTTTTTTAACAGTCAGCGGAAACAACTCACGCGCGCAGGGGTATCGTATATTGTTTCCAAATATGCTGCCACCGCACACAAGATATCACCGTCATTTCCCGAAAAGATAACACCGCATATTCTTCGTCATACAAAAGCTATGCACCTTTGTCAGGCTGGAATAAATATTGTTTACGTCCGGGATTTCCTCGGTCATGTGGATCTAGCGACTACTGAAATATATGCAAAGATGAATATTGAGCTTCTTCGTGACGCACTGGAAGATGCCTATCCGGAGTTGCCTACTGGAGGACTTTCAGACTGGAAAGAAGATGATTCGTTAATGGAATTTCTAAAAAAACTATGATGTAATCAAAAGGCTTTGGACATGGAACTGTCCGAAGCCTTAAATTTTTGGAGATTTTTTTGAGAAGACAAATTCATAATTTTAATGCAAAGCATTTTGGGGTAAATAGCCGTATCTTCATCCTCTTTCCGCTTTTACTTTACATTAACCGCAGCCCTGCATTACCATCATTATGCACAGCTTCGCATAAAGATGGCTGGGCTGAGGGCTTTGAGCAGAGAGAAATCAAGACTGACGCATTCGGCACGATTTACGTCAGCTTCTGGAACCCCTCCGACAGCTGGCATATTGAAGCAGAGATGACAGATACAACGGACACCGCCGATATTGAGGAAGAAGAAAGCCTTGATATGGGCGGTATTTCTATGTAGGAGGGATTTTATGAGTCAGTTTCCAAGTCGGAAAGAAGTAGAACGCATCAAAAAAATGTATCCCAAGGGTACAAGAATTCAGATTGAGAGAATGAATGATCCGTATCATCCGATTGAACGTGGAACCAAAGGTACTGTTGACTATGTGGATGACGCAGGCACACTTCATTGCACTTTTGACAATGGCCGCAGTCTGGGAGTTGTTACCGACGCAGATATTTTTCATGTCATTGACAGGCTGAATGTTCCCATTGCTGAGCGTTACGCTTATCTTCTTGGCTCCGAAATTGACGGCAACAAGCGACTCCACAATGTTCAGGAGGTTGCAGAGTTCATCTGTAAGCACGGTCAGTACGGCGATGTGAGAATCACAACTATGGAAGGTAAAGAACTGCTTGACACCTTTGGAATCTATATCAACAAGATTTCGGATGTGGAGTATCGTGAGGAGCTTCTCAAAGTGCTGGTTCCAATGCAGCATGAGGTAGAAAATGCTGCGTTCTCGGATGATGAGGACATGGACGAAACGGAAGATGTGGATATGACGATGTAAAATAAGTGGTGCAGACTCAACTCTGCACCTGTACATAGCCGTTTGTGACGAACAATCACAGACGGCTTTTTCTATACCTAAAACACGAAAGGAGTAAATGAGAATGATAAGATATTTCGAGACATTCGCAGGTCTCGGCGCATTCCGTTCGGCTTTTGAAAAGGTCGGCGGTTTTGAGTGCGTCGGATGGTGCGAAATTGACCGCTATGCGCAAAAGGCTTACAGAGCCTTGTATGACACAGGAGGCGAAAAATTCTATGAGGACATCACAAAAATCGATTACGGAGGTATGCCGGATTTTGATTTGCTCGTTGGAGGACCATGCTGCCAGTCCTTCAGCGTCGCAGGGCAGCGCAGAGCTTTTGAGGATGATCGAGGAACCCTGTTTTTCGACTTTATCCGAATCCTTGAAGTCAAGCGCCCCAAGTACTTTATTGCTGAGAACGTACCCAACCTGCTGGGCATATCGCAGGGGAAATGCTTCCAGGCAATCCTTGAAGCGATTTCAGAACTGGGGTATAGCATGTGCTGGCGTGTGCTTAACTCTGCCGGCTTTGGAATACCGCAGTCCAGAAAAAGGCTATTCCTTGTCGGACATCTTGGAGAAAGATGTCCCGGCGAAGTATTATCTTTCGGAAGAAGCTATGCGAAAAATGGAACAGCAGGAAAACCTGAACAGCTGATTGCAGGCAGTCAGGGTTCAAGAGTGTATTCCACAAACGGAACAGCTGTGACGCAGTGCAGCGGTTCAGGTGGCAGAGGCGGTAAGACGGGCTTGTATCTGATTGACTACAACCCACCTCCTCACCTGACGGAGATTGCAAGGTGTATCACAGCAAGACAGGACAGCGGAATCAGTAACCATAAGGGTGAACATTCCGCTGTTTTTGTTGATCTGAATGAAAATCCGCAGATTACGGAAAACGCAAGGTGTCTGCACACGAGAATGGATATCGGTGTGGGAAAAGGCACTCACAAGGGAGAGCGTTCGGGTGTACTGCTTGAAGAACCGAGAGCGATCATCAATCCGTTCAAAGAGGAAGTATACCAGAATGGACGCAGAATCAAAGAACCCGGAGAGCCGATGTTCACTATCACTGTGACGGACAGGCACGGCATTGTTCACAGAGGAAGAATCAGGCGTTTAATCCCGAAGGAATGTTTCCGATTACAGGGATTTACAGCCGAACAGTTTGAAACAGTGAAAGCGGCAGGCATATCTGATTCGCAGCTTTACAAGCTTGCAGGCAATTCTATCACGGTTCCTGTGGTTGAGGCAATCGCAAAAAATCTTTTGAAATTTGATGAGGAGTTGAGAGTAAATGGAAAATATGATTAAGACATTTGTTAATGAGGAATTCGGCACGGTGAGAACACTCATGAAGGACGGTCAGCCGTGGTTCGTGGGAAAAGATGTAGCAGTAATTCTTGGCTATAATGAGCCGCATAAAGCCATTGCAAGACATGTGGATGAAGATGACGGGATGAAACATCCCGTCATCGATAGCATGGGCAGAACTCAGAATGTAACGATTGTGAATGAATCGGGCTTCTACAGCCTGGTTCTTGCAAGCAGGATGCCCAATGCCAAGAGATTCAAGCGTTGGGTAACAAGTGAAATCCTCCCCACCATCCGCAGAACCGGAGGTTATGTGGGCAATGAGGATATGTTCGTGGAAAGCTATCTTCCTTTTGCGGATGACGCTGTGAAGAACCTGTTCCGCCTGAACCTCATGACAATCCGTCAGCTGAACGAGAAGATCAGGAGGGACGAACCTCTGGTGCAGTTCGCCAATCAGGTAGCGGACACGGAGAATGTCATCGACATCGGCAGAATGGCAAAGCTCGCCAATGAGGAAAACATCCGCATTGGACGCAATACGCTGTTCCGCTGGCTCAAGGGCAGAAAAATCCTCATGAGCAACAACATCCCCTATCAGCAGTTCATCGACAGAGGATATTTTGTTGTGAAGGAGTCCGTGTACGAGCAGCATGGGATGCAGAAAACCTATCAGCAGACCTATGTTACAGGCAAGGGACAGCAGTATATCATCAGACTGCTGAAAGAATATTTCAGGGAGGGATGCTGATGCCCAACCATGTAACAAACATCATCACCTATGAGGGTGACAGAAAGCAGATTGCCGAAATGCTTGAAGCAATCAAAAATGATGAATTCGGCATTGGAACGGTAGATTTTAATAAGATTATTCCAATGCCTGATGACATCTATACAGGCGATCTTGGCCCGAAAGAGCGTGAGCTGTACGGAGATAGGAATTGGCTGGATTGGCGCAGGGCGAACTGGGGATGTAAGTGGCCAGCCTATGGCTATCAGGAAGGCTTTGACTACAGCCAGACCGACAGTCTGTGGTTCCAGACCGCTTGGTCTGCTCCGCACCCGATTCTGCAGAAGCTCACTGAGATGTTCCCCGAAATCAAGTTCAAGCATCAGTGGGCAGATGAGGACATCGGCTACAACTGCGGTCAGCACAGGTATTACGGCGGTGAACGTACCGACGAATTCTACCCCGAAAGCGAATTTGACCGAATCCGCTTTGCAGCAGAGGTGCTTGAGGTTGATCCGCAGGAATACGGACTATTCCTCAATGAAACAAATACAGCATTCATTCAGCTGCCCGATGAGGATTTTGAGCTGATTGAGGTTGCTGGGCAGGCAGCACTGTTCACGGAGAACAGATATAGTGATGCAGATGTTCCCATGGGACTGCATTGCTATCAGCTTCGTCACTCCGATGACGGTGCGAATTTTATCTCTCTGGAACGCAGAGTTGCTGTGAACTACGGCGGTACGGTCATTACAAAGGAATGCATTGACCTCGGCAGAGAGCAGTGCATTGAATTCAACGAAGAATCCGAGCCGAATTTTCTCGGTGAACGCTGCCAGATGGAAGATTTCATTGCGGGAGATTATGGGCAGGAAGAAGAAATCGGGATGGAGGTGACAACATGACGCATCTGTTCATCGGAATGCTTCTTGGCATGTTCATCGGGCTTGCCATCGGCGGTCTGAGTGTGGCAGTGAAGTACTCCGACTATGAGATCAAAAGGCTGAACAGAGAGCTGAAAGGCTCTGACCGCAGCCGAATCTAAACAATAAGTCGTTTTGCCAACAGCAGAAATTTTCTGTTGCTTGCAAAGCGACTTTGTGTTGCCTGTACGCTCCTTCTGCTGTTGGCATAAACGGCAGAAAGGAAACGAATGAACAGTTTTATGTCATGGGTGGGCGGCAAGAAATCGCTGCGAGATGCGGTTCTTGCGAGATTCCCTCCCTACTACGAAAGATATATCGAAGTGTTCGGCGGTGCAGGCTGGGTATTGTTCCATAAACCGCCGGGAAACGATTTCGAGGTATACAACGATTTTAACAGCAATCTGGTGAACCTGTACCGCTGTGTCAGAGATAATCCCAATAAGCTGAAATACAAGCTGAGATATGTACTCGACTCCCGTGAGGATTTCGAGTGGATTGCAAGCCTGCATAAGCGTGGGCTTTTTCCGAGATTTCGGGATTATGACAGGGCTGCGAAGTTTTATCAGCTGATCCGATACAGCTATGCATCGGGGCTTGACAGCTTTGCAAGTCAGCCACATTCCATATGGTCTGACTTTCCTCTGATCGATATGGCGGCAAGGCGGTTGCAGAAAGTTATCGTGGAAAATAAGGATTTTGAGAAGCTCATCAGGCAGTATGACCGCCCTGTGAGCTTTTTCTATTGCGATCCACCGTATTTTGCAACGGAGAACTATTACAAGGATGTAGGTTTCACAACAAAAGACCACATCAGACTGCGAGATACCTTGCTTGGCATTTCGGGAAAATTCCTTGTTTCGTACAACGATTGCCCCGAAATCCGAGAGCTGTGGGATAAGCCCGGCATCTATATTGAGGAAATCAGCAGAATCAACAACCTTGCACAGCGATATGACGGCGGCTGTCAGTACGCTGAACTGTTAATATCCAACTACGACACAAGCGAGAGAGCAAAAATGGTGAAACAGCTCTCGTTTTTTGATGAGAACGGAGGACTTATTATATGAATGAAAACAACGAAAATATCGTCTATACCAAAGGATATGTCGATGATGACGGCAGAATTGCTGTCCCCGGCGTATTTCTTGAGGAAGGTGCAGAGGTGGATCTTGCCATCAAGGTGAAGGCAGGACGCTTTGAAATTGCGATGTTTCCGTCTGAGAACAAAGAGGAACATCAGCAAGACTGCGGCATCTCTGAGGAAGAAATCATGAAGGTGTGTTCTGCACACGATGACTGCTCCGACTGTCCGCTGAACGATTTTTGCGGGAAGGAGTTTGCTGATGAGTAAAATGAAGGTGCTTGTCATGGAGCCGACAAAAACACCCTACGTCAAGGAAATCTCCCATGATCTCCATGAGATGCAGGAAATCGTTGGCGGGTTCATCGAGCCGATTTATTTTGAACCGAAGAATGATGCCATTGTGTATTGCAACGAGGAGTTTCTCCTCCACGATTTCGCTCCCAATCGTTTTGTGGGAGAGATTCTTGTTCATGGCACATTCTTTGTTGTCGGCAATACCCGAAACGATGAGGGAGAGTGGGAGTCCTGTTCTCTCACCGAAGAGCAGATCGCCAAGTACACAGAAAAGTTCTGGGCATATCTTGTACCACTTGAAAAGATGCTGCAGCAGAACGAAGAAGAATGCGAGGAGTCCGAAGATATCGGGCTTTCTCAGACCTGAAAGGATGCGTGAAAATTATGAAAATCAGTGCAAGTATCAATAAGATGGTGGACAATCCCGATTCTGCAACAAAAGCATATGCCAGTGTGACGCTGGACGGAATGTTCGCCGTACACGGACTCAGAGTGATGGAGGGTGAAAAGGGCAGATTTGTCAATATGCCGTCTACTTCCTACAAGGACAGAGATGGCAATACCCAGTACAACGACACCTTCCATGCCATCACAAAGTCCGCCCGTGAAGCTATCAGTCAGGCTGTGCTGAACGCTTATGAATTCAAACTGCAGCAGACGCAGGCAACGCAGATTGAGGTGGAGCCTACCGAGGAGGAATCGGAGGAAATGGAAGAACCCGAACCGGAAATGTCTATGTAATTTGCGAAAAAGAAAGCTGTGTAACTTGTCACTAAGGTAGAACTTTCCAAAAAAGACTGGATTTGCAAAACTTCTTGTGGTATGGTATAATCAAAATACCACAAGGAGGAATCCATATGAGGAAAGTTTGGAATATTTTAGTGCTGTGTGCGGTACTGCTCACAGGCTGCGGCAATGCTTCAGAGCCTGCGGTTTCATCGGAAACCACGACGGTTAGTCAGACGCAAACAGAGCCGACAGAATCCGCAGAAAAAGAAATAGAGCCGACCGAGGATATATCATGCGAAGTCACAGAAACAGGTTCGGATATGACATCCTCAGAAAGTCAGCCGACAGTCACAACAGAAGTGCCACAGGATGCAGTTTTCAGCACGGAAACCACAATGAACATCAACGAATCTGAGAGTCAAACGGTTTCATCAGGAATGAACACCACTGAAACTAAAGCTCTGGAAACACAAATGACGACAAAGACAACTGCGGAGAAAACAACAACTGTGACAACCACAGCATCAAAGCAGAAAGTGACAACGACCACGGCGAAGCAGACAACCATAGAAACAACTTCTACCACAGCAACTGTTACAATAACAGCAACACAGCCACCTGCATCGCCATCGGTTGTAGATCTGAATCAGATAAGCGACCAGATGTGGGTGTTTCTCACAGAATACGGCATCGCTTATGATGAGATGTATGCAGTAGGTGCAGGACTTCATCACGATGGAACGGACTACGGAAAAGCAAAGGCAGTCTGTGAATATGCGTACAACAGCGGCGGTCAGAACTGCATCGAATATGCCTTGAATGCGTACTTTCTTGCAAAGGGCGCAGGACTCGAATGCTATATCGCACGATGCTCCCTGTACGACTGGTACGGTCATGTAGGAAATGTCATCAGACTTGATGGTAAATGGTACTACATGGAGCCGATGAGCAATATCACAGGCTCACCGCAGACCTATGCCGCAGGTGCAGCCTATCCCGATGGACTGGACATCGTGACGGATATTTATGAAAACAGAATTCAGGTTACCATCTCAGATGATTGGTACAACTAAACCAAAGAGCCGAGCGATCGGCTCTTTTCTATTTTGAAAAGGAGAACGATAATCTATGATCAAAAACAGAATGATGAAGAAGCTCAGCGCAGGGTTCATGGCAGGACTCTGTGCTTTTTCTATGCTCGGAACGAATCTGAGCAGTGCAATTCCCGCCAGAGCCGCAAGTGTTTCCACTACCGAAAATGCGGCATTTCCGTCCGCTGATGAGGTCATCGCACAGGCGGCAACGCTGCTTGGTACGAAGTATCTGTTCGGCTACAAGGGCTTTACCGGCGTTTACTATCAGGACAGCTACAAGCCGCTTTCCGAGGATTTCATCAGAAATCAGGGTATCGACTGTTCGGGACTTGTATACTACACCCTCACTCATCTCGGCTACAGCACAAGCGGATTTTCTTGGAACAATCCTGTTCCTGTAGATACCGCTCACTGGCTGAGTGTCGGAGATAACTGCACCATCACCTATGGCGGCGTGACCTCTAAGGTAGATGTGGAGAAAAAGCAGATCAGCACGGAAGAACGCCCCTATTGGGAATGCGCTGATGGATCTACCATTACGCCCGGTTCTGTCATTGTAGCAGAGCATCCGAACACCGCAGACCATGCGTGGATCTATATGGGCGAATTTGACTCCAGAGCTGATGTGGTGAACTACCTCAAGACCATCGGTGTGGCAGAATCCCTCATTACAGACGCAACTGTCGGCAGCGGCAACGGTGACGGCGGCAAGCACTGGCGTATTGAATCCAACGGCTCTCAGGGTGTTGTGATCAACAATAATACGGACGGTAAGAAGGCAACCACAATGACAATGTCGGCTTTCCGCATTACGCAGACGGATGTAACCTTTTCCCTTTTGAAGGTAGATAAGGATACGCAGGTTCTTATTGGCAAATCTCCTGTGGATAATTCCGTGGCAGTCTACGGTGTTTACAGTGACAAGGGCTGCACAAACAAGGTAGCAGAAATCACAATCGGTGATAACGGCAGAGGTTCTGCCAAGCTCCCCAGCGGCACTTATTATGCCAAGGAAATCAAAGCTCCGACAGGATATGCGCTGGATGAAACTGTTTATACGCTTTCGGCAGGAAATACGGTAACCGTACCCGAAGAAGTGCTTGACGGTACTATTAAAATCAACAAGACTGCCGAGGACGGCATTGTTGCAGGCAGAGAGTTTAAGGTAGTAGGCTCTGACGGAAAGAGCTATACCAAGACCACAAATGCAAATGGTATTGCCGAGTTTACGAGACTTCCTGTCTATGATATGACCACAGGTAAGGAAATCACCTACACCATCAGCGAAATCAACGTCGAAACCCGTTACGAAACACCGAAGGCACAGAACGTAACGCTCACAAGTGGTACAGTAGACCTTACGGTGACAGCAAACTTCGTCAACGAGCTGAAAACTGGCTCCATTCGCATCAACAAGCAGTCTGAGGACAATCAGAATGGCGACAGAACCTTCACTATCACAGGCAACGGTGAAACCTACACTATCACAACCGGTGCAGATGGTATCGCAATTCTTTCGGACATTCCTGTGTACAACAGCGAAAACGAAAAGATTGAGTATACCATTTCCGAGAAGGATGTGCCTATCCGCTATGTAGTGCCTGCAAACCAGACAGCAACACTCACAGCAGATGCAACCGTGGACGTAACATTCGAAAATGTGCTCAAGAAGTTCACAGTAGAGGTTGTGAAGAAGGACATCGAGAACGGCACAGCACAGGGCGATGCAAGCCTTGCAGGTGCGGTTTACGGCATTTACAACGGCGATGAACTCATCGACACTTACACCACAGACGAATACGGCAGCTTCACCACACATGAGTTTGAATGTGGCGATAACTGGACAATCAAGGAACTGACTCCCTCCGAGGGTTATCTCCTCGACTCTACCGTATATGAAGTAGGGGCAGAGGAAAAGAAATACACCATCGAGAACAACGCAATCGAAATGACAGTATACGAAACACCTGTCAAGGGCAAGATCTCTATCATCAAGCACAGCGATGACGGTACAACAGGTATTGAAACTCCCGAAGTCGGTGCAGAGTTTGAGGTATATCTCAAGTCTGCAGGCAGTTATGCAGAAGCAAAGGAATCTGAAAGAGATTACCTTGTATGTGACGAAAACGGCTTCGCACAGACAAAAATGCTTCCTTATGGTGTGTATGTCGTACACCAGACAGTCGGCTGGGACAACACCGAATGGGTGGATGACTTCGAGGTCAATGTGTGTGAAAACGAAGAAGATTACTTCTATATCATCAACGACGCAGTCCTCACATCCTATGTGAAGATTGTCAAGAAGGATGCAGAAACAGGCAATATCATTCCTGTGGCAGGTATCGGCTTCAAGGTATGGAACTGTGACACTGAGAGCTATGTTGTTCAGACCGTAAACTACCCGACACCTACGGATATTGACACATTCTATACCGACGAAACAGGCACACTTATGCTCCCGAATGAGCTTATCTACGGCAATTACGAGCTTCACGAGGTACAGTCCGCAAATGGTTATGTTCTCGACAGCACACCTGTACCGTTCACCATTGATGGTACGGTGGATACTGTGGTAGTTGAAAAGACCAACAAGCCTCAGAAGGGTAAGATTTCTGTATCCAAGACCGGCGATGTGTTTACAAACGTTACGATGGCATCCTCTTCCTATACCGATGAGGATGGCAATCTCGTTGAAAACCCTACGATTTACACTCCCGTATTCGAGGAAACAGGACTTGCAGGTGCGGTGTTTGAAATCACAGCCGCAGAGGATATTGTAACCGCTGACGACACAATCCGTGCAAAGAAGGGTGACGTTGTTGCAGCCCTCACAACCGATGAAAACGGCTATGCAGAGAGCGATCTGCTCTATCTCGGCAAGTATGAAATTGCAGAGATTACTGCACCGTTCGGATATGTGAAAAGCAACACAATTCAGACAGTAGAACTGACCTATGCAGGACAGGAAATCGAGGTGAGAGATACAGTGAATCAGGCATTCGTCAATGACTATCAGGATGTAGAGATTACGCTCTCCAAGTTTATGGAGTATGATGAACTCTTTGAAATCGGCAATAACGATGAATACCGCTTTGTCCGCTTCGGTCTGTTTGCAGATGAAGTCATCACTGCGGCAGACGGCACTACCATTCCTGCTGACGGCATGATTGCAGAGATATCGCTCAGCGAGGACATGACTGCAAAGTTCGATGCACAGCTTCCTTTTGGCAGATATTATGTACAGGAAATCGCAACCGATGAACACTATATGCTTAACGGCGAGAAGTATCTCGTGAACTTTGAGTATATGGGACAGGAGGTTACCACAGTTTCTTTTGACTGCGGAACCTTTGAAAACCGCCTCAAGCGTGGCAATGCAAACGGCTACAAGGTAAATGAGGACAATGAACCTCTTGCCAATGCAGTCTTCGGTCTTTTTGCTATTGGTACAGAAACATTCACTGCGGATACCGCCATCAAGACTGCTGTCTCTGATGAAACAGGCTATTTTGAGTTCACAGAAATCCCTTACGGTGAGTATGTGATCAGAGAAATTGCTGCTCCCGATGGATATATTCTCTCGGATAAGCAGTACCCTGTAACAATCAATGAGGACGGCGATACTGTCGAGATTACCGCTGAAAACGAGGCGATTACGGTAGAAATCAGCAAGCAGGATATCTACGGTTCAGAGCTTACAGGTGCAGAAATGCAGCTTATTGACTCTGAGGGAAATGTTGTGGATGAATGGGTATCCGATGGTACAAACCATGTCGTAACCGAGCTTCCTGTGGGCAAGTATGTGCTTAAGGAAATTGCAGCACCCGATGGATATGTCATCGCAACGAATATTTCTTTTGAAGTATTCGCAGACGGCTCTGTTGTGGTTGAGAATGTGGACGCAACAGCAGCTACCGAGGACGGACATCCGCTCATCGTGATGGTGGACGATACCACAAAGGTAGAAATCAGCAAGCGTGACATTACCAATGACATGGAACTCGCCGGTGCAACACTTCAGGTAATCGACGAGAACGGCACAGTCATTGAGGAATGGGTATCCACAAACGAACCTCATATCATTGAGGCAAAACTCATTGCAGGCAAGACCTATACCCTCAAGGAAACCATCGCTCCCGATGGCTATACCATTGCAAACTCCATTGATTTCACTGTCAATGAGGACGGTACTGTAACACCTGTTGTAATGTATGACGAGCCGATTCCCGATACTCCTGACACACCTACAGGCGATACCACAAACCACACACTTGCGTGGATTCTCCTTGCGACAGGTGCCGTGCTTATGACGGCATTCGGCATCATCAGCAGAAAGAAGAAAAACGACTAAGAAACGGAGGAATATATGAAGAAAACCAAATGGATCTTGGCGGCAGTTTCTGCCGCCCTCCTTTTAGGAGGAGCAGTGCTGCTCTTCAAGGACGATGCGGCACAGAAAATGTCCGAGAGCAGGATGGATGAGTTCCAGCCCAATCCGTCGGTACTGACCGTTCTGGATGAGCTTTCTGTTCAGACGGAAACCGCCGTTGGTACACAGATGACAGAGGATACAGCGGAAACACTCGTGGAAACAAACGGCGACACTTCAACTACAGAACCTGCACCTTTTGTGACAAGCGAAACACTTCCTGCCGAAGTGATGCAGGAGCTTACAGCACAGGCTGAGGAACTGAACAACACCTATCCCGATGCCATCGGCTGGCTGTATATCCCCGGTACGAATATCAATTACCCGATCATGCAGAGTGCGGATAATGATTTTTATCTGCACCATGCTCCTGACGGCAGATCGCTGAAGGCAGGCTCTGTGTTCCTTGATTTCCGCTGTGAAAATCGCTTCATGAACGGTGTGAATATTGTGTACGCTCATAACATGAACAACGGCACGATGTTCGCAGGTGTGACAAAATTCAAGCATGCAGGCTATTTTGATAGTCACCGCTACGGCTGGCTTGCCACTTCGGAAACTGTGTACAGGATTGATTTCTTCTCTGCAGCAGTGGTGGATCGCTATGATTCTCTGTATGACGGCTCTGTGCTGTCAGCAGATTGGCTTCCTCATCTTGCGGAAGTATCGGCAATTTATGAAGCAAGTGAGTTTACGGACACAGACCGTTTCATCTCTCTCTCGACCTGTTCATACGAGTTTGAGAATGCGAGAACGGTGCTGACCGGAAAACTCACAGAAATGGAGAGTGATATGAATGAATAAGCTGACAAAGATCAAAAACAAGGTCATTGCGACGGTGATCAGCTCTATGGCGGTTGCCAACATGATGGCAATGACAGCCTATGCGGATGGCGATGTGTCCGGTGCGATCCAGTCCACATGGAACGACGCAAAGTCGCAGATCAAGTCCATCGTCAACAATGTGGTGTTCCCGGTAGTGGATGTCGTACTTGTCATCCTGCTGTTCGTGAAGATCGCAACATTATATATGGACTATCGCAAGCATGGACAGTTCGAGTGGACTCCGGTGGCAATTATCTTCGGATGTCTGCTGTTTTCGCTGACTGCGCCGCTGTATATCTGGAGTGTGGTTGAATAAGGACGGTATAAATTCAAAGAAAACCTTGCAGGAATTAGAAACAGCCTGCAAGGCATACATAGCGGATTATGAGTTGATTTTGTAAATCTCTTCAAAATATACAGTAAAGTATGATTCCAAAACATATACAGGAGCTCGGTATAAAGGAAGTATCATTCATAATACAGTGATACCAACAACAAAATCCTCTCCGCAAAGGTAAAATGCCTTTGCAGAGAGGATTGTCAGGGGGAGTTAATTAAGCATAATACTTTCCTCCGGCACGATGGAAATTTCCACCGCCTCCTTATTGGTTGCATATCCCACATAGAGATAGCCGTTATACACTGCACTCTTGCAGTAGTGGAAACCCTTGCGCTTCGCCTTGCCTTCATAGACCAGCTCCGGATCACTCTCATTGCTGCGTAGGAGGAAGGCCGTATCAAAGGTCTTGCCATCCGCCGACAGCACCACCGCAAGCGGACTGCGGAGGCTGTTTGTGACAGGCGAGCCTGCCATAAACGCTGTGCCGTCCGAAAGATTGCCTGCGCTCTGCTTGGTGCGTGCGTCGGGCATTTCGCTCTGCTGCGGCTTGCTCCATGTCACACCGTCATCCAGACTGTAGGACAGGATCTTTCTGTAGCTGCTGCTCTGGTCACGGAAGATCATGACGATCGTGCCGTCATCCTGTACAAACAGACTGGGTTCCATTTCTGTGGATGTCGTACCCGAACCGGATGCCGTGAAATCGCCCTTCTTCCATCCGGAAATGCCGTTCGGATCATCCGTATAGATCGGACAGATGATCAGACCCTCCTGGAAATGCGCCGAGTTGACTATCCTGCCGGATGCCAGAACGTGCGGATCCTGTTCAAAAATCGCCTTCATGGGAGAACCGTCGGCCATGGTTACCGGCTGGGGATCCGACCAGTTCACACCGTCCTGTGATGCCATGTAATAGGTAAAGCCGCCACGGGGATCAATTCCGGGCCATACGTTAATGTAGGCGATCAGCTGATCCTCCGCTGCAAACCAGCCGCCGGAAGAGCAATAGGCGGTATCATCACTTGTGACACCGGATACTGCAATATCCTGCACCAGCTCGATCGGTTCGCTCCATGTTCTGCCGCCGTCCTCGCTGACTGCATACATTACACGGGTATCGGACGCATCCTCATCCTTAGCAGAGCTTTGCCACTGACAGTAGAGCTTGCCCTTGTAGCCGACCAGACAAACGCCGTTGCAGTAATGGTCGCTGTCATCATCCGCTTTCCAGACGGTCACAGTTTCCAGCCCCTCCGGATAGGACAGACCGAGCGTGTCCGTGTTATTCTGATTGAACAGATCATTTTTGACATCAAAACTGAATTCTCTGTCCTCCGGTGGAACAACAGGAGTATCGGGGGTATCCGGTGCATCAGGTTCAGTATTCTTTGCCAGCAATTCACGCTTCATAATGCACAGATCAAATACATCTATTCTCTGATCCTCACACAGATCTCCGGCATTCCAGTCGGATAGCGATATACCCGGTGAGCATATGAGCCACTTCTGCAGCATCACGACATCGGCAACCGAAAACTGACCATCTGCATTGACATCGCCGCGAAGCGACCAGCTGCCTTTTTCCGTGACCATCACCGTATAATTGACGCAGCCGCCTGACTGCCCGTTGCTGCCGAGCGTAACGGTTTCACCCTGGTCGAAAGCCGCCTGATAGATGCTGAACGATACATCGCTGGAATTGAACAGATCTTCTCCCGTATCCGTCCAGCCGGAGAGCCAGTCGGGTGTGGGATTCACACGATCATCCATGCAGACATAGGCATTCATGTCAGTGCCTGCGGTAAATGCAGCCAGATCACCGGCGAAGGACTTGGAATCGCACGCAGTACGGATATACTCCGCACCGACCAGGAAGCCGGGGATCATTTCGTAGGTCACATCACGATCACCGAACACGAGATCCCCCTCCTGCAGGTTCGACTGCACGGACCAGTCGGCCGCATTTTCGGTATCAAATACCTGTAAATCCACTATCTGTTCCGCTGCGGAAGCCTGCATATCCGGCAATTTATACGCCGAAGCCGTAGCAACAGCGGCTGCAAGCGCAAGCGGGCAGATTCGCCTGAGTATATTTGTTTTCATACAATTCCCTCCGTTTATTCTTATCTGAACATATCGACCGCCTGACAGAGAAGGAATGTCATAAATCCCTCTGTCACACGCCACTGTAAAGATGTGGCATTTTGATATAAGTATAGCACACTTCACAAATTCAGACAATCGTTTTTCACGACAAAAATGTTGCATTTTACAGCATATGCATTCGAGAACAGAAAATCTGTTATGTGGGCTTTACTGAGCGGCGAACAGGATTCGAAGCTTCCGGATGTTGTGAAATGCAACAATCGTGTTGCGTTTTGCCATTGTATCCGTCCCTTTAGTATGATATATTAAAACTATAATAGTTTCGTAAGTCCAGGCAATTTTACAAAGAAACATAAAAACAGGGAGGAATTATCATGAGGAAACACTTTATCCGCAGAACTGCCGCATGGCTCAGTGCTCTGGCAATGCTCACAAGTGCAATGCCTGCCTTTAATCTGGCAAGCCCTGAAATGGCAGTATCCGCAGCCGGCGATACCGGCGACAGAATTCTGGTCGACCTGACCAAGAACGACGGCAGATCAGCGGCACATGCCGTTTACGCCAACAACTGGATCGTCACTGGCGATTCCAGTGCGTCCACCACGATCAATGGTGTGACAATCAAGCTCTCCGCCAGCGGCGGTTCTCTGCGTATGGAGGATAACAAAAAGCTCCATCTTCTGAACGGCAATTTTTCGCATCTTACCTGTGATGCTGCTACGGTCGATGCCAGCAGCGGTGGTACGCTGACGCTGGAGATCAGCGGTCTTTCCAATGGCACGCATTCCGTCAAGACGTACCACGCCACAACCGGCAGTGAGTCGGCAGGCGGCATTTCTGTATCCGCAAGCAATGGTACTTCCATGAGCGGCATCAGCTGTCCGCAGCAGGTAAAGGAAGCCGATGACGCAGGTCTGGGCTATGTGACATTCAGCGGAACTTCCACCAAGATCACCATCAAGGCATCCAGCGGCAATGCGTGGCTCAATGCATTTGAGATCGACGGCGGCGACCCGATCAATGGCGTAAATCACACCTACCCGATTGATCAGGATGAACACGCCGATTATGAGCTTCGTTGGGAAGCAGGCAAGAATGCCAAGAGTCATAATGTTTACATCGGTACGGATTACGACAGCGTATTCAAGGCAACCACAAGCTCTTCTGAATATATGGGCAATCAGTCCGGCACATCCTATACACTCGATGAAAGCTATACCTCCCTTGAACCGTACTACTGGCGAGTGGATACGGTGGATTCCAGCGGCAATGTCATCAAGGGTTCTGTATATTCCTTCTATGTCAAGCGTCTTGCATTCCCCACAGCGGAAGGCTATGGACGTTATGCAAGAGGCGGTCAGGGCGGCGTGGTTGTCCATGTCACCAATCTGAATGACTCGGGCGAGGGTTCGCTTCGCTGGGCACTATGTGATTCCAAATGGCAGGAGGACGAGTACGAGGGTGTTCCGAGAATTATCGTGTTCGATGTGGGCGGTGTGATCAATCTCGAAAGCCGTCTGTTCCCGTCCAATAACTGCGGCGATGTTTATGTTGCAGGTCAGACAGCACCCGGCGACGGTATCACTGTTGCACGCTATGACTTTGGCTTCTCCGGCTCAAACGACGTCATCATCCGTGATGTGCGTACCAGAGTCGGTGACTATGCAGGAAAATCAATGGGTGGTATGGGTCTCGGCAGCTGCGATGATTCCATCGTTGATCATTGTTCCATTTCGTGGGCAACGGATGAAGGCTTCAGCTCCAGATATGCCCAGAACATCACCTTCCAGTGGAACATCATTGGCGAATCCCTCCATGATTCCGTGCATTACAATGGCGATGACAGAACCCAGACTGAGGAACACGCATTTGCAGCTTCCATCAGCGGCGACATCGGCAGCTTCCATCATAACCTGCTGATCAATTGTACCGGACGTAACTGGTCTCTCGCAGGTGCAATGGAGCAGGATGCGATCACCTACGGCGGTTCTGTTGACATTCGCAACAACGTTGTCTACAACTGGCGTGACCGTACTACGGACGGTGGCGCAAGACGTGTCAACTTCGTCAATAACTACTATAAGGCAGGTGCTGTAAGCAACACTAATATGCACATTGTATCCGTGGACGGCAATGAGCTTGGCACTTATGATATGCAGAAGCTGTATGCTTCGGGCAACGTCATGCTTGATACCAGCGGCAACTACCTCCTGAAGGCATCCGATGATGCATGGGCAAAGGGCAAAGCAAAATCGGGCGGCAAAAATTCTACTAACGATGATGTTCGCAGTGATTCTCCGTTCTTTGAATCCTATGTGGATACACAGTCCGCTGATGATGCCTACAAGAGCGTCATCGCTGCTGCAGGTGCTGGCGGTACTTCTGAAACAGGCTGGGACTATATCGACAGCCGCTACATCAAGGAAGTCACAAATGG
>JAFSBM010000202.1 GCA_017437285.1 Ruminococcus sp.
CCGATATGGGGTTTGACCTTCCAAAGCGCTTTTTGATATGTTTAACACCAGCAGGTTTCGCAAACTGTGCCTTGAAAGAATTGTAAGCGTCGGGAGAGAAGTCGTTTTCACAGCAATAGTTCTCATATTCATCGTAAAGGTCTTGTAGTGCTTCACCCTTAAATTCAGGATTGAATTCGCACTTTTCTTCGATAAAATTTCTGACGGTTGGTAGAGGTTCATTTTTGAATTCCGCAATTTTTCGATCGATTTCAGGGGTTGAAGAAAATTTGAAGTTGTTTTTAATAAGCTTTTTCGCATGGCGAAGGGCTTTGGTAACGATTGAATCTTTTTCGCTAATAAATTTATTTAAAAGCGTTTTATCTTGCAACTCGAGTGGAATGGATTTGTTAAACGGTATATGAATCAGTCGATTCCAGAAGGCTTCGTCGGGTTTGGTAATTCGCACAGGTGAGTTTGAGGCGAAAAGAAGCTTAGCCTTATTTTTGAAACTAAATGACGGTTCAAATTTCTCCTCGGCATCGATATCATCTCCGCCGGTAAGCATTTTTAGCTTTGAGACGGCGGTCGGTTTTAACTCACTTGATGGTAAGTCAAGGGAGACATTCACCGCAGCACCTACAAGTTTTACAAGCGAGTATTTTCCGTTGAAATCGTTAAGTGCAATGTTACTTACATGCTCTTTTGGGAAAAGGTACTGCACAAAATTGCCTAATAAGCTTTTTCCACTATTGGGTGCTTCACCCATTACGAAAAAGCACTTTCCCTCGTTGGTGTGCATAAAAATATATCCCAACATTTGCCATACTCGTTCAATTAAAACCTCATCGTCGTCAAAAGTTTCAGCGAGAAATCTCTCGAAATTTGGACAATCAGGGTGTTTTACAAATCTTGATTTTACATACGAAAAAGTAATAAATTCTGGTGAGTGTGGGTACAGTTTTTCGTTTGTTGCATCGTATACGCCGTTCTCCAGTGTACAAAGGTGTTGATTTTCTTCAGCCTCTGTGATGATGTTTGGATCACTCAGCAGGAAGTTGTACAGCGGAGAAATATGTGATAAGGTTGTTGCGTTATGTAGCGTATAATCAACCTTTTGTCGATATAGTCGGATAAGTTCTCGTTTGTTCAACGGTAGATAGCACTTGCCGCTGTGGTAGTACAATTTGTTATCAACATTAATCAAATCGACTTTCTGCTGCAACAGGTCGCTGTAGCCTATGAGCGAATCGGGTTCTGCAGCGGTCGAATGTGACTGTTCCTGTGTATACTCACATTCGCTGCTTGCTGCAGATGAACAATAGTCCTCTCTGTGTGCAGGAAACATTCTTTGGCGTCAATAAGGTTGAACTCTTCAGTGAAAAATGAGCTTTTTTTCTGCAAGAAATATATTACAGCTCTATTTGTGTGATGTGTATGATGATAAAGTTAAGTTTACTAAAAGTTACGTTGGCTCGTTGTATAATGTGGATGCAGTAAGAAATGATTTATATAAGAAATACAAAAATTCAAGATTAAGGAGCATTTTATATGGGGGAGAGGAGGAAAAGTCACGTCAGACTTATAACGCAACATGCTTTTTAGAGTATATGGTGATGAGAACAACCTTGTTTTCAAGATTTGATAGGGAAATGATCATTATTGCATTTGCAAATTTATATGAGTCTGATTTTATGACTCAAGATGATATTGACTTTTATAATGATATTAACAATCAATTTATGGCTGTTGATGAAAATCTTGATGAAAAAGAGGAATATAAACAGATGTCTTGTATAGTGGAAAAGAACATTGATAAAATTTGTAGCCTTATAGAAAGAAATTACAAGGGCGAAATAACTGATTTATATAAAGTTAACTTTAATAAATTATGTGATCGCTTAAACAAATCCCGAAATGAAATTATCGAAGCGTTTCCTTATATTATTAATGAAGCTGAGAAGTTATCGATAAAAGTGAGGAAGAAGAAATCGAACAACTTGGAAATATGTAGTAATAAGAAATTCAACCCAGACGAATTTATGGAAGATTTAAATATGCTTTTATATTGTGCGGATTATATGATAGAGCGGTTATATGCAGTTAATCAGATACATAATTTGGTTGCAACAAAGAAAAGTATTAATGAAGGTGATTCGGAAAGAATAATCAGATTAATAAAGAATCAAAATCTCTATATGCGTGATATATTTTTTAATATGAGGACATCTGACGCAAATTTTTATGACTACGCAACATATGAAGCAGAATTTTTTTACCCATTATTTATGCATGTGGTGCAATACACTTTAAATAGGTATATTGAAAGATTTGAGGGTGTTGAAAAAGTTGATGCTAAAAAGAAGATAACAAGAAAGCTGTTTGCAACTATGAAGTCCAGGAATAATATAAAAATCTGTACGAAAGATATTAAAGAACTTGATTTAAAGCATAGTAAAGAGGAAATAGATAAAATATATAAAAGAATTTGGAATTACTATGATAAACATCTATTTATTACCAATTTTGAAAAGTATGTTACATGTGCTTTCGGAAAGGATATGGCATCAAAAGTAGTAAATGAACATGTTTTGGGTTATTAATAATTGTGATTGTTCCAGTGTTCCAGGTAAATATAAAACTCCTATAAATGGTTGGATTTATAAAGAGTTTTGTTTGATGGAACACTGAAACATTGCAGAAACTTATTGCTCCGAAGATTTTGCACAACATGAAAAGATTTAAAAATGCCATTTCAGCGGAAAATCTGATTCATGATTGAATTGAACTGGACTATTGTGTTCCAATGTTCCAGTGTTCCGGTAAATATAAAAGTTCTTATAAATATTTAAACGTTTCAGAAACACAAGCACTCCTCAAACCTAATCGCCTGTAAAGTCTGACGGAGCAGGTCAGTATCAACAAGCATATCCTCAACCTCATCTGGAGTATAGCCGTAGTCAAGGAGAAGTTCTACATCGGAGCTGTCCACACCATAGCACCCGCAGTAAGCAAGGAGCAGTTCTTCATGTATAGGATAATAGTCAGCGGAGTTATACCAACCGAAATGACTTGTAGACGTGAGATATTCAAATTCCGCCCTTGATATACAGCCTGTTTCATCAATTTTGAGAATATCACCCTCAACGATTTTAACCTTTTCAGCGTCAAACTTGTGTAATCCAACTTTCTTTAAAGCGTTTTTCATAATAGATTCAGTTGAGGCATAAATGTAAATTCCCAGTGCTTCAAAATGGAGCAGGCACATGGGATTGCTGCCTTTGACGATATATAGAGAATTTTCGTTATCAAGTATGGTGAAAGTAGAGTTTCCCTCAACTGTTTCCGCCATGTATTTAAGGCTGTCAAAATCAAGCCTGCCCTGCTGTTCAATCAGCTGACAAGCAACATAGCTATCTGTTTCGATATGACTTTCAGGGACTAAACCTTTCTTGCGGAGTTCTTTATCATTCCACAATACGCCATTATGGGCAAAAGCAAATGCCGTATCTCCTGCCACGCAGGAAAACGGATGATTGTTGTAATTGTGCTTTTTATCGCCTTGTGTAGCCATTCGGGTATGCCCCATGATAGCTTTTGTATCATCGGGAGTATTGAATCTGATAAGATGTGCTGCCCTTGGACGTTTGTAAATCGTAACTTTGCCGTCCTTTATGTAGGATATACCGGCAGCATCGGTGCCACGTTCCTCGGCAGCGTTAGCTAATGCCTGTGTAAGTTTCTTCAAAATCTTGTGAGGGATAATTCCCTTGTAATCAAGCCAACCGAATAATGCACACATTTTAATATTCCTCCGTTTCTTCAACTTTTTCGTTGATGTAAAGATTTCTTTCTTTCAGATATTGGATGAGTTCAGTATCTTTGATGTTTGATACGAATTCAGACCATGACAGCTTCTGCAAACCCTCGTCAGACATAGAAATAGCCACATTGCAAATCTCATTAACGAGCTGCAATGTGGCTATAAATGTATTCAGTTTAAGCGTTCCACGGAACAAGCGGAACTCAATAGTGCTGTAATTGCAGAGATTGACAGCGGCATATCTTCCGAAATTGCCTTTCTTTGCTTTGTCCATAATGGCTTTGGGTGAGTTCTCATATCCATAACGAGCAGCCCAGCGGTTAATCGTATATTCAGAACGGCGGCTAAATTTTAGCAGCTCATTCCAATGATGTTCCACGAAATACAATACCCTTGAAATTACTTCATCCTGCTCCTCTCTGGACATACCAAAGCATATTCTGTTGACATGAATATGAAGTCCACAGGTACTTGTCTGATGTGAACGATAACCAAGGGATACAGCCTTTTTCATGATTTCAGCCCAGCAATAATTTTTGTGATAGTCAAGACTCATAGGGTGACTTACGATTTCCATTCCGTCATCAAGGCTTCCGTCTGATTTAATGTAAATATGATCTCCGTCCTCATTGCCAATATCGAGGATTTCTCGGGCATTGTCGCAGTCTTTACCTGCTCCGTCAATTTCAAGTTCTACACCGAAATATCGGTGATTTTCACCATAGAATACAGGTTCGGGCTTGTAACCGTATTCTTTGATTGACGAGTTTTCATTGAATATATCGTGGTAACATTCGGAACAGTAATCTGAATTATTATAGTGATATGCGTCATCAACGTGTATGAGTGCGTCACAATTTTCGCAACGGGTATAATAATTATCGTAGCAGTAACGACAAAGATTCGTATATTCGTCACCATAAGCATCAGAGTCAAATATAGTAGCGCCGCATCTGTCACAAGTGCAACAGAAACGCTCTACGCAATCAGAACAGACAATCTGACCGTTGATCATTGAGTAGTCATCATCTGTGATTTCTGCTCCACAATGGGAACAGATAATTTTATTTTCTTCCATTTTGATTTCCTCCAAAATAACATAAAATAGCCACTCCCGAAGGAGCGGCATTGTCATTAATATTCTTCTGCAAGCAGCATTGTTGAGTGATCGCCATCATCGATTATATAAATCTTTTCGGCAATCGGCTTTTCTGACGGAATAAGATATTCCATTTTGTGTTCGGGATTTTCTGATGTGTGGGTGATTCGCTGCATTTCTCCAAACGGTTCGAGTTTAAAGACTTGCAAGTAGTCCCTTTCGGCAGGCAATTCATCAACACAATTCCACAGAAATAACTGCAATTCAAGGGGAACTGCTGAATCTACGCCACAGGTTAAGTATCTATTGTTGTCAAACATTTTTTGTATGCTCCTTTCATCTGAAAAGCAAGTCAATCAGCATTGACATAATGCCGTTGATTTGCTTTGATTCGTTTTTACCGTAAACGCACCAGTTAGCGAATGACTCACAGTTGTTAATGAATAGGTTGTACAAATCTTCTCCAAGTCTTTCATAGGCACGTTCAACAGTACGGTTGAAGTCCTGATTTTTGTGACGAACAATCTCCACAGACCTGCCCTGTGAAAATTCTTCAAGTGTGGTAAGAACGATGCCATAGGATTTATAATGGATAACCTGACCTGCTCCCACATAAATGCCGTGGTGATAGTAACATCCTTTCCACACTTTAATATGATTTCCTGGTTGCATAAATTGCTCCTTTCATTATACTACGTTTATAATATATAAATGAAGATAACAACTTTACGGAATAAAGTTGAACAATGATGTAAAAAGAATAGTAATTTGCGGAGGTGCATTACAATGTACGATAATTTTGACAGCGAAATCATTACTGTTGATGAACTTATGGAGATGCTTTATATCGGGAAAAACACAGCATATCAGCTTTTGAACAGCGGAGAACTGCGTGCTTTCAAAATAGGCAAGGTATGGAAAATACCAAAAGATGCTGTAAGTGAATACATCCTCAACAAAACAAAATCCCATACCGATGAACTTTGAGTCATCGGTATGGGATGAAATTTTTTTATACAAATACAACATGCAATATGAAAAATATTGACAGAATTCTTTTAAAATGGTATACTAACAGTATGCAAAATGGAGTATTATACACTCTTATGCAGACACTTAAATTTGCTAAATCAACACAATAGGTTAATTTCAATCTGAACCGGAGGTAAAAAATGTACGATAAAATAAAAAACAATGTACTATTTAATGAAATCAGGAGGATGTGTCGATTGCTTTCAAAATACGATAAATCCTCATTTAATAGTGCAGCGAATGATGATGAAATGAGTCGCCTTGAACAGACAGCTTCGTTTAAAATTCCAGAGGAACTAAAGGAAATCTATAGAATAGCAGATGGTTCCCAAATTCTCGGAAGGACAGCACACATTTACAGTTTAAGTAATGTGGGATGCAAACTCAAAGATATCCCAGATGAATATGTAGTCTTTGGTGAAATTGTTGGCGATGGAGAAAAGCTGTGTTTTCATGAAAATACAGGAGAAATTGTTACTATCCACGATGGACGGGTTTTCAGATATTCTGTCAGAGGATTTCTTGAATACTGTGTAGATCAGTGTATGGATGGATTTTTTATGTCGAAAGTTGACATGGCTGCTTGTTTAGATCTTCGTTCTGACATATTACAGACTATTCAGAAAATCTATAATTTGAAATCAGTCACAATAGGAGAGCTTGCAGATAAATTTTTACAAGCGGGTGATGCTGACAAGGAAGTGATGATGTTCGATTTGCCAATTATCATCAGAGCAGCAATATTTGGTTCCCTTGAAAATGCCATGTGTGTGGAGTTTTTGAACTACTTGAAGAATAAAGATGAGGTTATAGCGGACAATCTTATCAGAGGAATGCGAAGGAGAGCTATTGATAATTACTTCAACCGTGAACGAAAATTCCTTGATGACAGCAATGCTTCCTTCCCGTGGAATTTAAAGCAAATCCGAGAAATATACAACTTTAATGATGAGGGAATGTGTTATCAAAATGCAGGTGTTGTAAACACCTATGATTCGTTTGAGAATATTATTAAAGAAGCCTCTTTTAATAGAATAGGCGAAAGAAAACTATTCGACAAAAAGATAGGCATTACATATCTCTATGATGTTTATACAAATGTACGGTATGCAGGCAATATGAACAATATCAAGTTGAAAGGATGATTAGTATGTTTATGAATGATGAAAAACCAAAGGACTTGCATGAGTGCTTTGAAAGAATGAAAAAAGCATGTGAAACACTTGAAAATGAATACGGATATTCAAAATATGCAAAGTTCAATCCACCCTTAACAGAAAAAGAAATACAGGATTTAGAAGAATATGAAAGCCGTCTTGGCTTTAAATTGCCCGAAGCGTACAGAGAATTTCTGAAATTTTCAAATGGTGCGATTATAGATGAATTGAAGATATATGAACTTGGCATGATTGGAATGCCTGACGATTATGTTCCTGATGATTTTCTTCCAATTACTTCTATTGAATGTGTTCCTGAAAGAATGGCTATTTCAATGGAAGACGGAAACATTTATATGTTTTGGGAAGGCGTAAAGGAAGATTGCGATTTTGAATATCAATTGATGCAATTGCTTGAAAAATGCGAGGAATGTATCATTGAACACGCTGAAGAAGCGAGAAAAGCTTTACGAACTCCTGAACAAATTAAACAAGATGAAGAAGAAATTCAGGCAGTAGTAGACAAATGGAAAAAATTTTTGGCAGAAAGGAAAAAGCAAAATAAATGGGTACACTTAATATCCAGGATTTTATAAATGATTTTGATAATTTATATATTAATAATAAGGAAACTATATTTGAAATATTTCAAAATGATGTTTTTACACTTTCAGAGCAAAAAGAAATCTTTGATGGATTAAAAACAAAACAAAAATGCCAATTATATAATACTATTTCTGTGGATTCAAGAAAAAACTTTTATAATTCTTTAAGTGCTAGCGATGCAGAGAATTTCAAAAAAGCTATTAGGATTCAGGCTGTTAATGATGCTCGTATGATTGAGCAGTCATTGCTTGATGAAGGTTTATGCACAAGAGATTGGGATACCCAGCAGATTAGGGATATATCCTCAACAAAACAAAATCCCATACCGATGAACTTTGAGTCATCGGTATGGGATTAATTTATCTAAATTTATTGCAATTTTACAATTTTTATGATATAATATAATTAATAACAGAAACTAAAGGAGGCTGTGCCACATGGGGAAGTATGTAAATCCGGGGAATAAGGCGTTTTCGATTGTTGCGGGTGATGATACTTATGTTGATAAATCTGGTTTAATTGAATTTACAAATAACAGAATTGGAAGAATGCGCCCGCTTATTTGTTTCAGCAGACCTCGCCGTTTCGGAAAGTCCATTGCGGCACATATGCTGACAGCATATTACAGTAAGGGCTGTGATTCAAGAGAAATATTCTCTGGGTTGAAAATTGCTGGTTTACCGACGTTTGAGGATGAGCTGAATAAAAACACGGTTATTTATATTGACGTGCAGTGGGTAAATAGTCTTGCAAAGGGACGTGGTTTGGAAAAAGAAATTGTTTCCTTTATGCAGGAGCAAGTTATCGAAGAATTGCTTGAGATTTATCCTAATGAGATTGATGAAGGTGAAACTTCATTAGCAGGTGCATTGTTCAGCATTTATAGTGCAACAGAGGAGCAGTTTATCGTCATTATTGACGAGTGGGATTGCTTATTCCGTGAGGCAAAGGATAATCAGTCTTTGCAGGATGATTATGTCAACTTCTTGCGTGGAATGTTCAAAGGTGGAGCAGCTGATGCCTTCATCAAGCTTGCC
>JAFSBM010000203.1 GCA_017437285.1 Ruminococcus sp.
CACAAAATGTAGGGTGCTACAGTTTGGTACGAGGTACTACCATGTAGCAAGAATGGATTTTGACGATGAATAAGACAATGATTTACGACTGGAAGGAGTAACTGATATGAGCATTAAAAGTAACAGCGGCAAGAAAAGACTGACTGCGCACAATGGCAGAAAAGGAAAGGATGGGGTGTATTCTCCCCTGCACAATGACCGTAATTTTGACCTTGAAAACGCACCCCACATTGACCCGGCCAAGACACCCGACAACAAGTATTTTTACTTAGGTATGGATTATGGGGATGACTTCGATTATGACGGACTTACTATAAAGGATCATGAGTTTAATTTTTACAAAAAGCACTTTCAGAAAGATTTAGACCATAAAAATATAAATCCAATCAAAAACAGACAGTATTCAAGAGTAAAAACTATGGAGCAATATATTTCAAGTCCCAATACCTGCCCCGAAGAAACTATTTTTCAGATAGGCAAAAGGGAAGAGAAAGGCAATGCAGACGGTGAAACGCTATTAAGTATGGTTGGAAAATTCATCTCGTGGCATCAGGAAAAATATCCGCAGGCTGTTTTTTTAGATGTAGCTTTACACGTTGATGAGCCTGATGCTGCAGATCATATTCAGATGCGCAAAGTATGAATTGCTCACGAGGACGGCAGAGAGATTGTCAATCAAGGTAAGTCCCTTAAAGAAATGGGAGTTGAAGCACTGTTTTATGATGATAAAGATAACCGTAAAAATAGGACCAGATACAATAATGCTAAAATTGCATATACAAGAGATTGCCGTGAGAAGCTGATTGAAATTGCAAAAAGCTATGGATTTGATATTGAGGAAGAACCTTTGGCAGCAAGCGAAACAGGATTGGAATTACTTGAATTAAAAGTAAGAGAAGAACAACGGCGTGTTGAAGAACTCAGACACACGGCTGAGGGACTTATCGAAATCATTGCTGCTTTAAGAGATATAGCAATTGACAGTGCTAAACCAGAAAGAACAGGATTGTTTGGAAGAAAGAAAACAGGTAATATTATTATCCCAGAGGATAAATACAGTTGGTTAGTCAACAACAGCGAAATTATATCCGAAGGTGTAACCAAGCTTATTGAAAATGCGAAATATACCGATGAATACAAAGAAGCGGCTGACAAAGATCGTCAACGGGCTGAACGTTCTGTTACTAGGGCTGAAGAAGAACTCCGTAAGGAAGTTCAGCGTCGGTTTGATGAAAATTATAAGGAACAGATACAGGCAACAGAAAGAGCAAAGCGTAATCGTGATGAAACTGATAAAATACTTAAAAACGTACGCGGAATAGTAAAGAAAAGCTTAGTACCATGGACAATGATATGAAAAAGTTTATGGAAAACCACACACTTGCTGATGGAAGAAATGCTCTTGAAGCATTTGAGCAGGCTAAAACTGCTTCTATTCAACGACGTTTACGGGAGATTATGGCAGGAGATGGGGATTATGTTAAGATGGATGAGGAGGATTGGTTTAGTAAGGAGTGAGGGTGACAATATTTATAACTGACAAGAGTAATCGACAGAAACGGCTATGCAACTGTATACGAATATGACGCAAACGGCAACCGCACCGCTGTACGTTATGCAAACGGTCTGACGGTTTCTTATGAGTACGACAAGCTCAACCGTCTTATTTGTGAAGAAACTGTTGACAGCGACAGTAATGTTGTGGTAAAATATGTTTATACTCTTGGTGCAGGCGGAGAGAGAGTAAGGGTTGAAGAACTTGACAGAACTGTTGAATATACCTACGACAGCTTGTATCGCCTTACTTCCGAAACAATTACCGAGGGTGATGATGTTTCTACCTATGCTTACGAATATGATTCTGTAAGTAATCGTACCTTGAAAAATGTAGATGGTAATGAAACTGTTTACAGCTATAATGCGCTCAATCAGCTTGTTTCTGATTCGGATTCGACTTACGAATATGACAATGCTGGAAATCTTGTTCGTGTAATTGGCAGCGGCAAAACAGCTCTCTACGAGTACAATGCAGAGAATAAGCTTGTAAAAGCAACCGTTCAGCAGGGAAATGTTGTAACTGAGGAAATCTACACCTACGATTATTCGGGTAACAGAACTTCAAAGACAACAACCACAAGCGATGGAAATGTTGAGTATGTTAAGTATCTCAATGATAACTCATCTCTGACAAACGTTCTTGCTGAGATTGGCAATGACGGTGAGGTTATCTATACAGTTGGTGCAGACCTTATTTCTCAGGAAATTGACGGGGAAGTATATGTTTATCTCTATGACGGACACGGAACAGTTCGTGCTTTGGCTGACGAAGAAGGAAAGATAACTGATACTTATTCTTACGATGCGTTTGGCAATCTGATTTCTTCAACTGGCTCAACTGAAAACAAATATCTCTATTGCGGCGAACAGTATGACAGCACAACAGGTCTGTATTATCTCCGTGCCAGATATATGGATACTTCTACTGGTAGGTTTATCTCTATGGATACTTATCAGGGAACAACTGCTGATCCAATTTCGCTCCATAAGTATCTTTATGCAAACAGTAATCCTGTAATGTATACTGACCCGAGTGGGTATTCAGTTGAGAATGATACTTATTATTACCAACAGGCTTGGATGACAATTGATCAGGCTCAGGATTATATACGTGATTTAGCTTGCAGTTCTAGTAACGAAATTTCTTACAATGCAAAAGTTGTTGAAGTCGGATTAGATATTATTCGTCAGCTTACAATGACTGCTGTTGAATATGTACTAGCGTCATTTTTAGAACAGTTTGTTACTCCTGAATTTGCAAGAATAATAGCAAATGGTCTTGTGTCAGCTTTCGATATGACATTAAAAGGGAAAAACGCAGCTGTTAGTGATGAGTTAGGTGTTACTAAAACCAAGCAACAGATTTTGGATGAAAACAGAAAAAAAGGAGCAAATTTTGAAAAACAAAAAATTGATGAATTATCAGAAAAATTAGACCAAATATTTGGTCAAGTAACAATAAAAGTAAAAATTGATAATGATAAATATATCAAAACAAGAGTTGATGCAATAGACTTGGATAAAAAAGGAAATGTGGTTATTTATGAATTTAAATCTTCACCAACTGCTCCATTAACTCAAAATCAAAAAAAAGCATTCCCAATATTGCAAAAAGATGGAGGTGTTATTGTTGGAAAAGGTAAAGGTGAAATCTTTAAAGGCGGAGTTGTTATTTCACCTACAGAGGTAGAAGTTATTAGACCATAAATTATAGAATTTTTAGTTTTAAATATTTTTAAGGAGTGATAAAATGAAAAAAGAATATAGAATAAAAATAAAAGAATTGGAAAAAGAATTATCCGTTTTAAAAAAAAGAAAAGCCAAAGAATATGGATTTAAAAAAATAGATTCCTACCTTTGGAGTTATAATAAGGAAATGTTCTATTATGCAGATATAGATGTGTGGTTAGACGAAAAAAATCTTGAGTGTAAATGTTCTTATAAATGGTTGTGTAAACCAATGTGGATTGACGAACTTTTATGGGTAATACTCAATATGGAAGAAAATAAAAGTGCTCCTTTAAGTCTAAGATGCACAGGTGCATTTACTTTTAATGGTATTGAATCTAAAAGTCAAACGACTCTGATTGATGAATTTTCACCAGAAAAACTTGAATTATGTGTTGATAGCTACATTAATGATTTTAAAGAAAAAGTGCAGAATTTCAGTATTTTAGATTTTTATGAGAATGTTAATGAAGACATTTATCAGTATGACATATATAATTTGTTATATTTAGTTTATCAAAAAAAATATAGCGAAGCATATAAATGTGCAGAAGGTATGATTCACAGCGGATTTATAAATAAAGGGAAAAAGCTTTCTGATTATGCAAAAGAATACTGTTTGAAAATGATTAATTAAAATACGCTATTTGATGAGTATTTTGTGTAAACAAAGTGGTATGACTCAACAATAATTAATGCAATTGGATTTATCCCCCGAATTAATTTTCGGGGGATATTTTTATCGCAATAATACCAAACTTAACAAAATACTGCCAAACTTACCAGAAATATTGACAAAAATGTAGAAAGATGTACAATAATATTGAAAATAGCATATTAAAGGAATAATTTGTTTCGGGGGTGCTTGACAGATAGAATTTCTTTCTGTTTCGCCATTGCAACATGGGTGTAAATCTGAGTGGTCGTGATTGAACTGTGACCGAGATTTTTTTGTATGTAGCGAATGTCAACGTCTTCCTCGAGAAGCAGGGTTGCAAACGAATGACGGAACATATGCGGAGTAATATGCAAGTGGCTGCCTGCCAGTTTTGCATACTTGTCAACAATTTCACGCACTGATTGTTCGGTAAGCCTCTTATGCATTTTGTTCACGAAAAAATAGTCACAGCTTTGTATGTCAGCTTGAAAAACAGAATAGTAATCGGCAAGAATTCTTAGTACGTCAGCGTTCTCAATTTGTATAATGGATGGTTTTATGAAAAAAAGATAATGATGTTGTGATACATTTGGAACCAAACGATTGTGAAATTACAAAACAGCCTTGATAACAGGATTTCCCTGCTATCAAGGCTGGTGCATTTTATTATATCAACCGCTTTGCCCGACATCTCTAGCAGAAACCAACGACACGCGGTTTTGGAGATGGGTTTTCATCTTTTCTGTCTTTTCGTAACTTTTCAAATAATGGCTGTTTTACGTGATTTCAGCAACTTGCAAAATTTTCTCTTTGCATATCTTTTCGTGCCTTTTTGCAGCTTTGGTAACCAAACAGTAACCAAAACAGTTACCATTCTTTTGGGGTAATAATTTTATTGACAAGTACAAACAGAGTGTCTTTGCTTTTTATCATATCCCATCAATAAAGTTCCGTATGATTTCGAAAATCTCATCAGACCAGAATTCACGGCCTCCGTGATTGCTTCCGTTCAGAGCGTAGAAATATGCTTCCTTGCCGCATTCCTTTAATTTGTCATAAAGCATACAGCTTTGCCCGAATGGAACAAGCTCATCATTTGTTCCGTGGAATATAAGCACAGGAGGAATTTTTCTTTCTTTTGCAATATAATTCATCACTATTGTCGGTTTTACAAGGTCGGGATTTTCAAGTACATTTTTCCTGCCAATCAAAAAGCCTTCAGGGCTGTCAGGCTCAATGTGATTCTGCGAAGATGGCTCATCGTTCATTTTTGAAATATCAGTAGGACCATACAGATCGATAATGCCGCTTACCTCGGAGCTTACTTCAGAATAGATTTCTTCCTCAAATTCGGGAATACCTGCCGTGAGTCCTGCCATAAGTGCAGTATGACCGCCTGACGAGTCCCCCATAAGAATAATTTTATCAGCATTATATCCGTATTTTTCTGCATTGGATTTTATATACCTTACAGCAGCCTTTACATCAAGCATCTGTGCAGGGAACGGTGCAGCGTCTGAACCTCTGTACTGAATAGAAGCAACATTGAACCCCTTATTTGCAAGCAAAGCAATTTTCGGAATTGTCGGCGGTATGTTCTGCCAATGAAATGCCGAACCCGTTACATAAAGGATAAGAGGGTTTTTACGTTTTGTAAGCATAAGCTGTAACGTAAGCTTCGCTTCGGGACGTTCAACGTATACAACATCCTGATGATACCATATTTCGTAATTATCATATTTTTTCTCCAGTATTTTCATACCCTCCGAGCACTTTTCGCTTTTAGGAAACTCTTCACGGGCTACGTTTAAAGGCTCAATCATAACAATCTCCTTTCCGTTCTTCACTTGGAATATAAGTCGTATGTTTTGAAACATTTCCTTCTATATTTTAACACCTCGACAAGTTGTTTTCAACGCTTTGGATAAAATTTCATCGAAACTTTCGACGTTTTACTATCTATATCATCGAAATGCGTTGTTATATATGATGATTCAATAATATTAAAATTTGATAAGTGTACTCAAATACAGGCATTAAGAAGCAAGCCGCCCAAGCTGTCGTGATAATTCACAGCAATTCGGACGGCTATTTTTTATACAGCATTTTATTGCAGGCTTAAAATACACTTAATGTCAAGTTATTATTCACTTATTATCAAGTTTATTTATTGTATGCCTATAATGAAACTCCAAGGTCAGGCTATCTATGCTTTAAAAGCAGATAAATAATTATTGGCAAGCAAATTATATTATTCTATCACTCAACTCCACGATAGCCATGCTTTTCTGCATTCCCTAATAAATACAAAAACGCAAAAGCGGGTATTCTTAACAATTCTTTTCCGCAAGCGGTATTGTGCACTCCGAAATCCTGAGCATTTTTGGTTACAATAATTGCTGCAGAGGATTCTTCGCAAAGCTCTATAATTGCATCATCATCCGCAATAGGAGCACCTTCACGATACTTAACCTCAATTAATATATTCTTGATATTGGGATAATCTACTACAACATCAATTTCCTTATTCTTTTTTCCACCTCGGAAATAGCCTATTGATGTAGCAAACTGATAGTAAAAAGCAGCGACGTGTTTATAGATAGCTGTTTCCACAACCTTTCCCATTTCAACAGGATCTGTAAGAATTGACTCATCCATCAATACCGCATTTCTGATAGCCGCATCCGCAATATATATTTTAGGTCTTGCCTTAAGAACTTTTTTTCCTGCCATATCCACCGGCCAGCTTTGATATATAAGATTTGCACTTTCAAGATACTGTATATAATTTTCTACCGTAGTACGTGAAACACCATTAAGTTCTTTGGTAATGGCTTCTATTGATACAATTTCAGATGACACATTGCACAGATATAAAAAGATACGTTCAAGCTCCGTTGCATTACGAATATTGTATAAGGACGGAAGATCTCGTTTAAGCACTTTATCAACTACATCATCACGCATAATCTGCTGTGCCATCAAATCATTGTCAGCAAGAGCCAATTCAGGAAATCCCCCAACCTGCAAATACCTCATAAAATGATTTTGTACCTTTGACAACTGAAGCATAATCTGAGTACGTTCAATTTGTGTCTTATGCAGAAGAGAGGTAACTTTCAAATCTTCCGGGATTTCAGGACGTTCAACATTAAGCAGCTCACAATATTCATAAAAAGACAATGTTGGCACCTGAATCACAGACCACCTTCCTGCTCCGCTTTCTTGATTGCCCTTCATAAGAGCAGGACTTGCTGATCCTGTTGCAACAACCTGCGTATCAGGCTGGGTGTCATAAATTATCTTAAGCCACCGATCCCAATCCTGTGCGTACTGAACTTCATCAAAAAAGTAGTATACGTCCTGTTCGGCATAAATATTTTCATGGTAACATTCTAATACATCCTGAAACTGACTTAATTTCAGCATTGGATGATCCATAGAAATAAAAACAATTTTTTGCGGAGACACTCCTGATTTTAACAATGCCTCAATCATCTGATATTGAATTGTTGTTTTACCTACTCGGCGTGTTCCTGTCAATACAACCGTTCTTTTAATATTTGTTTGCTTTAATCGTTTCATTGCTTCATGAAAAGCAAACCTTTTATATGTCTTTGTCATTTTAGGGTTTATTACACCGGTTTTCCACCATGGATTATACGCAGTCAAAACCTTAAGGATGCCGTCTTTTGAAGTTATTGACATAATTCAATCACACTCCTTTTCATGTATTATACCCTAAAAATCAATTTTTGTCAACAATTATTACTAGTATACTTACAATCTTTTCTGGGCAAAATTGATTTTTCGCAAGTAAAAATGTATTTTACTTCACTTCCCTCTCAAAAATAATCTGATAGCAGCAAGGTATAAATACACCTATCTTTTCGTCAAACGGTGTTATAATCTGCTTCAACCGCCATCCTTTCTCCACCTCAGCGGTTATTACCCTCTTACATTCTTCAAAAGTATCTCCTGTCTTAACTTTAAGCCCCTTTTTTCTTGAGATTTCAACAAATTTATATTCATATTTCTTCATTTCAGTTCCTCCGCAAAATAATATATCAGCCTATGCTGTCTGATACATTATATAATGCTGTAAAGGAGAAACGACTCGGATTGTGGAACGAAATGGCGATATTACAACTACAGCATACCGATTTTTAGTCGGTATGCTGTTTGCTTAAGCCGTGTTAAATATATTTATAATTTCCTTATGTTCCTCATCAGTCAATATTTTAACCCATAAGCCATAACGGACTTCATCAAAGCCTGCTTTAAACATCGTTTCCTGATCAGGGCTGTCAATATAATACAAAGCAGGCTTATCTTCTCCCATAATACGATAAGTGCCTAATCTGCATAAAACACCTTTATAATACCCTTTCATAGATGTACCGCTTCCTCCGATGATTTCAGATTTTTTGTGCTCATTATACCATATTCATACAATAAAAACAACGCCAATCCCCAGCCTTCCCTTGACATCTAAAAAATCAGCGGTATAATTAAAGCATAGAAAGGTTGTGAGCAAATGAAAACTACTAAAGACCAAGTCCAACCTAACTGCCGTTTTAATAAAATTAGAACCACAATTCTTATTGTTCTTCTTGGGTTAAGCTTGATTTGTGTTATATTATTCTGGCTGGAAAAATGGTTTAATCTGAACAACCCTGTAACGGATATGATTTGTCGCATACTCTGGCAGGTTTATCCTGTTTGGATTTGTGTTTTTGTTACATTTTTAAATGTTTTATTTGCGTGTGCCGACATACAGCTCACATACAAGAAAAGAAAAACAGAGAAAAAGCTGTTCGTAAACTCCGTTGTTTACGCAGGAATTTCATTATTGTCATTCGTCGGCTGTTGTATAACCTCCGACTATATTTTCGGAAGTGTCATTAGGTCTGTTTAGTTAAAATAACCTTAAAAAGCATACCGATTTTTAGTCGGTATGCTTTTTAATTTTATATAGAAACAATTCACCCCAGCACCCTGCTGAACGTGTTAAAATTCCCCTTGTCATCAGGCGGACAGTAAACCGCAAAGGTTACATTCTCAAAACAGCCGTCAAACTCCACAAGAATTTCCTTGTACGCCCTTGCAACAATCATCGGATTATTTCTGAACGCACCGCAGCCGAATGCACCAAGCACAAGCACGTCCACACCGTTTTCAGCGGCAACGGAAAGAATTTTTCGTCCCCTGCTTTTGTGCAGCTCAAGCAGCTCCGCATCCGTAACCCTGACAGGCTTGCCCGTGCCAGGATTCATACTGTTATTTGGTCTCGGACGAAGATTAGGTGCCGCACAGGTTATGACATCAACGCTGTACCACTCCTTTTCGTCAAGCAATGCAGGGCAATCCGTGTCGCTCTTGAACACTGTAACATCAGGCGTGTAAATGCAGGTGTCGGTGTATCTCACATCGGCACGCTTTCTGTGCATTGAGTAGAATTTCTCCCAAAGCTCATCGGTTTTTATGCAGGGGTACAAGGTTGAACAGCGACAAAGTGCTTCCTCCTGTGCAGAGCTTCCCTTTGTAACTCCGCCGCCGGGATTTGTCGCAGAAGCAAAATTCAGCACGGCGATACGCTTGCCTTCATACTCGCCGCAAAGACGTTTTGCCGCCTGAAAGGTACGCTCGTCTGTTACGGAAATTTTAGTGTTCCCATTTTCGCCACGGGACACGGAAATTTTACCGTCAGCGGAATAGAACTTCGTGCCCGAAACTGATTTTTTCACAGCTTCAGCAAGGCGAGGATTGCCCTTGCAAAGCTTCATTGTGTCTTCAAAAATTTCTATTCTTTGTTCTCTTGTGTTAATCATATTTGCTCCTTAATCTTCTTATTTATGCTCCTCTTTCACATATGACATATCATTTAATCGTTCAATAATATGGTTTCCGTCATTATCTTTTTTCAATACGGAAACTCCGCCTGTCTTTCCTGACAGATTGCATTTATTCAGCATCTCAATATCCATACCAAGCCACAACGCATAAAGTATGCTTAATGTGCCATCGTGAGATACAAGTATAATATCATCAGTTTGGACCAATATCTCATTCAGAAATTTTGAGATCCTATTCCACACGTCTGCTTTAGATTCTGCACCAACAAAAGGCTTATCATATACGGATTTTGCCCAATCAATCGTTCCTTGCCATACGGAACATTGCTGGTTGTTCCTTGCCCATTCCTTTGACTTTCCGTTTGCATTTCCTAAATCAAATTCCCTTAATGCAGCAGTAAAAACAGGAGTTGTATTAAAATAACCTGAAACAATTTCAGCAGTTTGTTTTGCTCTTGGCAAATCAGAGGAGTAGATAACAAATTTCTTATTTTTAAATTCATCGGCAAGATTTTGACCTATGGAATGAGCTTGCTTTATTCCAAGCTCAGTTAAATTCCAGTTGCCTAACGAACCAATCATTTTGTTTATATGTTGTTCTGATTGCGTATGCTGTATTGTGATTATGTTTCTCATTTTAATTCTCCATTGAATCTTTGGGATGTCTCAATTATACCACAGCTTTTAGGGTATATCAAGGAAAATTGTCAGATGCTCGTCCGATCAGACAATGTAATATATCGTTCATCCTGCACTTTCATATGTATATATTTTCCTCCGAAGCACTATAAATTACAAGTACCCCAAAGGTGCAATTAATTATAAAAATAACCTGATAAATGGTGCAGGCTATAACGGATCTGCAAATATTTCTTTGTGAGAGGTAAGCAGATATTATAATACATACAAAAGGTCTTGAAAAACTTAATGCATAGGGTCTACTCTTTACAAACAAGAAGCCCTCGAAAAAAGCATCAAGCCAATGCTGAGAAATGTTTTTACGGATCACGTATTAATGTACTATGTCAGTTCTGCTTAACCATAGTTATGAAGCCAGGCTCTCAAAGTTTTTTTAGAGCCTGACTTCATATGTCTAAAAAACAAACAATACGTATAGATAAACTTAATATAAATATCACTAAATAACATAAAACCTCTTGTAATTTTCCGATGGCTATTGTATAATGATAATGGATTATTGTGCTTTTCATCAAGTGCTAGAGGTGATAAAATGGAAGATAATGCTATTAATGAAAAATGGATAAGTCTTGAAGAAGCTGCCGAACACTTAGGAATCAAACCAGTGACAATCCGAGGTTGGATTCGCAATAACAAAGGCATTCCAGCACGCAAAATCGGTAAGCAATGGAAATTTAAACGTTCGGAACTTGATGCATGGGTAAAGAGCGGAAAAAGTGCAATTGAGTAATTGTTAAGTAGCTTAATTATAAGGAGATTCGTATTATGGCGGTAAAGAAAACGGAATTGTACAGCTCATTATGGGCAAGTTGTGATGCCTTGCGTGGAGGAATGGATGCATCACAATATAAGGATTACATACTAACTCTTTTGTTTATGAAGTATGTAACGGATAAGTATAAGGGGCAGAAATACGGAGATTTAATCGTTTTCGATAAAGCACATGATCCTAATCCAGATCCTGAAAAAAGAGTAGGTTGTTCTTTTGATGACTTTATTGCACTTAAGAACAAGAAAAATGTTGGTGAAGGTATAGATAAAATAATTGCTCGACTTGCTGAAGCAAATGATAGCTTAAAGGGTGTAATCGATATTGCTCATTTTAATGATGAAACTAAAATCGGCAAAGGCCAGGAAATGGTAGATAAACTAACGAAGCTTATTGCAATTTTTCAGCGTCCTGAACTAGATTTCTCTAACAATAAGGCTGATGGTGACGATATTATTGGTGATGCTTATGAGTATCTGATGAGAAATTTTGCTACAGAAAGCGGTAAAAGTAAGGGACAGTTTTATACTCCTGCGGAAGTATCACGTATTCTTGCAAAAGTCATAGGCATAGATAAATGTACAGATCATGATGCCACAGTATGTGACCCTGCTTGTGGTAGTGGTTCATTACTTATCAGAGCACTTGCTGAAGCACCTTTTGAAATATCAGGCTATGGTCAGGAAAAGGAGAGTTCTACAGCCGGTTTGGCAAAAATGAATGCTGTTCTGCATAATAAAGCAACTATCAATATCATGGCAGGAAATACATTCTCTGATCCTCAGTTTATTAGAAAAGATGATTCGTCTGAATTAGAGCGATTTGACTATATCGTTGCGAATCCGCCCTTTTCTCTAAAAAACTGGTCTGATGGCGTAAAGGAATTCGGAAGATTTACAGGATACGGAGATAGACCTCCTGAGAAAAACGGTGACTACGCCTGGCTGATGCACATATTAAAAACACTGAAATCGACAGGAAAAGCTGCTGTCATTCTTCCTCATGGTGTGTTGTTCCGTGGAAATTCCGAGGGAACTATTCGTCAAACTATCGTTGATAAAGGCTGGATCAAAGGAATTATAAGCCTTCCTCCTAACCTGTTTTACGGTACAGGAATACCTGCTTGTATTCTTATTATCGATAAAGAGGGAGCAGAAAATCGATCAGGTATCTTTATGATAGATGCTGGCAAGGGATTTGTAAAAGACGGAAACAAGAATAGACTGCGTGAACAAGATATCTATCGAATCGTTACTACGTTCAATGAGCAGATAACAGATGATCCTAAGTATGCTCGATTTGTTCCTAATAAGGAAATCAAAAAGAAAAATGGCTATAACTTGAATATCTCCCGTTATATAGATTCTTCTGATCCAGAGGATATTCAAGATATTTATGCTCATATTCACGGTGGCATTCCTGCTGTTGATATAGATGCATTAAGCAAATACTGGGAAGCTTTCCCGACACTGAAAGATGAACTGCTCAGTTTAATACGTGAAGGCTATTATAAACTGAATGTTGAAGAAAATGACATTCGAAGAACGATATACGCTAATGATGAATTTTCGGCTTATGGAGATCTGATCGATAAGGCTTTTACATCCTGGAAATCTTATGCAGATACTAAGCTGAAAACGCTTGATAACTCCGTTTCTGCCAAAGTACTCATATCCGAGCTTGCAGAAAATATAATGAAAGCGTTTGAAGATATCACGCTTACCGACAAATATGATATCTACCAGGTACTTCTTGCCTACTGGAACGAGGTTCTTAATGATGATGTTTCATTGATCGTATCTGAAAAAGTCGGATACGAAATAGCAAGAGAAACTGAAAATATCATGAAAGAAACCAAGAAAACCGATGCTGACGGAAACCCTGAATTGAAAGTCGCAGGCTGGGAAGGCAAGCTTATCCCGAAGGAAATAGTTATCTCAGAGCTGTTCCCTGAGGAGAAAAAAGCGATCGATGACCTTATGAATATTGTCGCAGAGACTGATTCCAGGCTTATAGCAATGATCGAGGAGTCTGCTGAGGATTCTACATTATCAGAAGTAGCTGAAGGTGGAAAAGTCAAGAGCAAGGATATTCAGGAGAAGATGGACATGATCATGGAAAATGTGCATACTCCTCTCATTGACGCTCTTGTTCAGCTCCAAACCCTTCTTCCGTCAATGAAGAAGAAAAAATACACACAATACATCAATGAACATAAAATTCTTGAAGTTGCGTATACAGACAAAGGCACTGTGACAAAAGGCTCGATAGCGACTGCTTTAAGCATTGCCCGTGCCGAAGCACCTCCATCTGCTGCATTTGCTGATGATTATGCAGAACTAAAAAATGCACTGGAGCTTGCACAGAAATCTGAGGAATCAACCAAACTTATAAAAGAGATGGAAAAAGCACTTGACAAGAAAGCTCGTGAAAGATACGCATCGTTAACTATGGATGAGATCATGGAGCTGCTTGTCAATAAAAAGTGGTACTATGCCATTGGAAAAGGTATCAGTGACCTGTATACCTCTATTTCACATAAACTTGCTGATCGTATTATCGTACTGTCAAAGCGTTACGAAGATCCGCTCCCCGATCTTATAAAGCAGGCAGCTGAGTATGAAGAAATCGTAAAAAGTCAGCTTGGAAGGATGGGCTTCAAATGGGACGAAAAATGAAACATACAGAGATCGGTGATATTCCGATAGATTGGAAACTTCAGACATTTGAGGAAACCTTTCGTGTGCTGTCAAATAACACGTTGTCACGAGAAAATCTCAACAACAAAGGCGGTGCAGTAAGGAATGTCCATTATGGTGATATACTAACAAAGTTTCCTGAGATATTGGATTGCAAGGGGGAAAATATACCATATCTGAACGACCTTTCCCTTATCACCGCCAATACTCAACTTTTGCAGGACGGCGATATTGTGATCGCTGATACAGCTGAAGACGAAACCGTCGGCAAAACGATCGAGGTGCAAAATCTTGGGACTGGCAAGCTTGTCGCAGGATTGCATACAATTCCGTGCAGGGTCAAGAAAGGCGATTTTGCCCCCGGCTGGCTTGGTTATTATATGAATTCTCATATCTACCATGACCAGATAATACCGTTTATTACGGGCATCAAAGTGTCTTCTATCTCAAAAACAGCAATAGCTGAAACGATCATACTTATTCCGCCTGTTGAAGAACAAGAGCGCATAATTGAAACACTTATGCAGATTGAAAAGTTAATAAAAAAAGAAACGGTAATAATTGATAAATTCAAGAGTTTTAAGGCGGGGTGTTTGACAAAGATGTTTCCTAAAGAAGGAGAGACAACACCAGAAATGCGGTATTCAGAATATACTGACGATTGGGAACAACGTAAATTAGGTGAACTTGTTGAAATTGGAGATATAGACCATCGTATGCCGTCATCTGTTAATGACGGTGTACCTTATTTGATGACAGGTGATTTTATCGGTATAAATCAACTAAATTTCGATGGCGTAAAATTTATTTCAAGAGAAGACTATCAACAGTTATCTTCTAAAATTAAGCCAGAATATGGCGATATTCTATTTGCACGTTATGCTTCGGTTGGCGCTGTAAGATATGTTGATTTTGAGAAGGAATTCTTGATTTCATACTCCTGTGCAATAATTAAACTGAGTAAAAGAATCCATTCTAAATATCTATATCATTTCATAACGGGTGATGTTGCACAAAAACAGATTGCGATAGAAATAAATACAGGTTCACAAGCTAATATAGGTATAGATTCTATGAAAAGAAATATAATTGTTTCGATACCATCAAATGATGAACAAATAAAGATTGCTTCTTTTCTCAGTAATCTCGACAGTTCCATCAACCTTCATCAGCATAAGTGTTCTAAATATCAAAGCATTAAATCAGGCTTGATAAGTATGTTAATCTCTATGAAATGACTAACACATTAAGGAGGATTGTACGCATGAGTATCGGTGAATCCGAGAGAACTACTCAGAATAGAGTAGTCGAATTCTTTAAAGACATAGATACCCTTGATTATAAATATATAGGCAACCTGAAAGATAAAGCGAATAAGAATATCCTTGAAGACCGACTTCGTGCGTACCTGCACCTCTGCGGTTATAGTCAGAAACTGATAGCCGGCGCTGTTGCCGAGCTTGTAAAAGCCGCTGACGATATGACGCATGGACTGTATGACGCTAACTACAAGGTCTATTCACTGCTGAAATATGGTGCAAAGGTGAAAGAAACTCCCGAAAGTGCACCGAAGACAGTTTACTTCATTGATGTTGATAATCCTACGAATAACGATTTTGCAGTAGCTGAGGAAGTTACTGTCATAGATCGTCAGGAGAAAAGACCTGACCTTGTTATCTATGTCAACGGAATCGCTATGGCTGTAATAGAGCTGAAAAAGAGCAACGTATCTGTTTCCAATGGTATCAGACAGAACCTCACTAACCAGAAGGACGGTTTTATTGCATCATTCTTTACAACAGTACAGTTCTGTATGGCAGGCAATGAAACCGAGGGACTGCGTTACGGCACGATACGGACAGGAGAAAAGTACTATATGGAGTGGAAACCAGATGGATTCCACGAAAATGAAGATGAGCGTGACGCAGAAGATGCCCGTATTATGGATTACTGCGAGCATATTGATAATTTGCTTCTGAAACAACTTTATCAGATGTTTGATAAGAAACGCTTTATCGATCTCGTTGAGAATTTCGTAGTCTATGATAAGGGAATCAAAAAGGTGTGCCGTTATAATCAATTCTATGGCATAAAGCGCACTCAAAACAGATTAGCAAAGAATCGTGGTGGCATTATTTGGCACACTCAAGGCAGCGGTAAAACGCTGACAATGGTATGGCTTTCAAAATGGATACTTGCAAACGGAGAAAGTGAAAATCCCCGTGTGCTTATCGTTACCGACCGTGACGAACTGGACGAGCAGATCGAAAAGACGTACATTGGCATTGATGAAAAGATCACCAGAACGAAGAGTTGTGATGACCTACTCCAAAAGCTGAATTCCTATGATAGTTCACTTCTGTGTTCATTGGTGCATAAGTTTGGTCGTCGTGGCGGCGAAGCTACCGACTCCGATTATGATAAATACATCGACGAGCTAAAAAAGGCTCTTCCTGCCAATTTTAAGGCAAAAGGAAAACTGTATGTCTTTGTAGATGAATGCCACAGAACTCAGTCCGGTAAGCTTCATGCAGCAATGCAGGCAATTATGCCCGAAGCCATATTTATAGGTTTTACGGGTACTCCTCTGCTCAAAAAGGATAAAAAGACAAGTATTGAAGTGTTCGGCACTTACATTCATACCTATAAGTATAATGAAGCCGTGCGTGACGGTGTTGTGCTTGACCTAAGATATGAATATAGGGATATTCCTCAGGATCTCAGTACTCATGACAGAGTTGATCAGTGGTTTGAAGTAAAGACACGTTCACTTTCAAATCGAGCAAAGGCGAAACTAAAAGAAAAATGGGCAAGTATGCAAAAAATCTATAGCTCACGTTCCAGACTTGAACGTGTTGCATGGGATATTATTCAGGACTTTGATCTGAAACCTCGCCTTATGGATGGCAACGGAAATGCTATTCTTGTTGCAGATTCAATATATACAGCATGTAAGTATTATGAGATCTTCCAACAGAGAGGGTTCAAGAAATGTGCTATCATATCTTCTTATACTCCGCAAGCAGGAGATCTGAGAACTGATACTGTTAGTGCTGATGATGAAACTGAAACCTTTGAAAAATATGAGATCTATCTGCATATGTTAGGACTTGATCCTGATAATCTTCCTGAGAAACTCTCTATTCAGAAAAAAGTGGAAGACTTCGAAAAGGATGTAAAAGAGAAATTTATCCATCAGCCTGCGAATATGAAACTTCTTATTGTAGTTGATAAGCTCCTTACGGGTTTTGATGCTCCTCCATGTACATATCTGTATATTGACAAAAGTATGCAGGATCATGGTTTATTCCAAGCTATTTGCCGTGTTAACAGATTAGATGGTGATACAAAGGAATTCGGATATATTGTTGATTATAAACAGCTTTTCGGCGATTTAAAGAACGCTATGGATAAGTATACATCAGGTGCATTTGAAAACTATGATCACGAAGATGTTGATGGACTCATCAAAGATAGAAGCGATGAAGTAATCAAGCATTTTAAAGAAGTATACGATCAGCTGGAAGAACTCTGCGAGGGCGTAGAAACTCCAAAAGAAGATTTACAGTATATGCACTATTTCTGCGGAGTATCCGGTATGAGTGAAGAAACAGATGAGATCTATTCTCGTCTTAGAGAAAAACTATATAAACTTGTAAGTGGTTTAGTTCGTGCATTTGCCGAAGCAAAGCCATATATGATTGACGTATATACCTCAAAAGAAGTATCTGCATATGAAGAAAAAGTAAGATTCTATGCTGAATTGAAGCAAACTATTGGAATAAAAAGTGGAGATTTCCTTGATTTCAAAGCTTATGAGCCTGATATGCGCAAACTTATTGACAACTATATTACAGCATCAGATAGTATAAAAATCGGAGAATTCGATGAATTAACGCTACTCGATTTTGTAATTGAACAAGGAGAACCTATGATAGAAGAAGATACGCCTTCAGATAAAAAAGAAGGAGCCGCTGAAGCGATTGAAAATAATATTCGTCGCAAAATGGTCGAAAAAGTTGCGATCAACCCTAAGTATTATGAAAAGATGTCAGCAATTCTTGATGAACTAATACAAAAAAGAAAACAAGGAGTTATTTCTTACAAAGAACTTCTCGAGGCACAAATCAAGTTAGCTAAAAATGTTGAGTACCCTGAGCAAAATGAAGAATATCCCGAAAGCATAAGGAAAAGTAAAGCTTTACAAGCATTGTATGATAATATTGGAGGCGATGAATCTTTAGCCATTAAACTCCATAACGCAGTTATTGGCAGTAAAATGAGTGGATTTCGTGGTGATCCGATAAAGGAAAATAAAATTAAGAGAGCTTTGTTCATTATTCTCAATGATGATTCTGAAGTTGAAAGGCTATTCAAAGTTATCGAAAAGCAGGAGGAGTATTAATCTATGACTATTGTAGTTTCAGGCATACCTATTGATGTTCAAAAAAAGAATATCAAGAATATGCACCTTCAGGTTAAGCCTCCTGATGGACATGTCGTTATTTCAGCTCCAACATCAATTGATGATAAAGCGATAGAAATATATGCTCGAACTAATCTCATATGGATAAAAAAACAAATTGAAAAGTTTCAGCAACAACCAAGAAGTACTAAACGTCAATATGTAAGTGGCGAGACACTATTCATATGGGGAAAACAATATTATCTTTCATTTCAGCCCGATTCTCAAAAGAATGGTTTTGAAATAAGGAGCGATAAAGTTATACTCTCAATGAGAGAAGACAGCACAATAAAACAAAGGGAAAACTATGTACGAGAGCAGTATCGTGCTTTATTAAAAACAGAAATTGAGAGGTTGCTGCCGAAATGGGAAACAATAACAGAATTACATTGCGATTCCTGGCAAACAAAATATATGATAACTCGCTGGGGCACTTGTAATACAGAAAAGAAAAAACTATGGTTTAATCTACAACTTGCACAGAAGCCAATTGGGTGCTTGGAGTATGTAATACTGCATGAACTTCTTCATCTTAAGGAACGCACTCATAATTCAGCCTTTATTTCATATATGGATTTATATATGAAGGATTGGCGAACAGTAAGAAAAGAACTTAATGATTCAAGATTAGATTATTATAATACGGATGCATCCGATTATAAATAATCAGCCTAAGAAATACCATTACTTTTCTTTGATAGAGAAAGGAAAATAAAATGCTTGATCAATCAAAATCACTTATAGAAAGCCATGTAAAAACGCATAGCGAAAGATCTGCACAGGATGAAGCTGCTGTCTCAACTTTGGAATTCTTCTTTCGTTCAAATGGTCGTATTAACACATTATTTGCATCAGGTGATAAGTGGCCTAATACTGATGGAACTTTTGAATACGTTGCAGATCCTGATGTATCAAGGCGCCCGAAGCAAAATTTCTTTGTTCAGATAAAAGGTTCACATTCATACAAAGAAAATAACGGGATAATAAAATATTCGTTGCAAAGCCTTGGTTTTCCAGCAACCATGGCTATGGATGTTACCTTAGATCCTGGAATACTATTTGTTGTACTTGATCCTGATGAAAGGGGCTCGGAACGTGTCTTCTGGAAGTATATGTCTGTTGACTATATCAACACCATAGATTTTACTAATGGAAGCACAACTGTCGTTTTTGAATCCTCAGAGGAAATATATAATACTGATGAAAGCATTATTGAATTCTGTAAAAAGCTTGATCGTATAATTGAACACCATTTATTTGTAAATAAACTGAGTTCCACTCAGTTCAATTTAGAAGATATCAAAAAAATAGTAAAGGCTTGTGATAAGTCTATCGTTAGAAGTATTGATACAATAGAGAGCCTCGGTGCAACCAGAGACGAAGTTTCTCAGGAAATTCTCCCAAGATTAAATGATTTATGTATATCAGTACTTCTGCAAAACTCTAATAATCATGGATGTACAAAGCCCAATCTGCAATTAGCTTATGAACAAGCTCAGCTTGATCTGAGTACTAAATACCTTGCTAACTTTCTGAGAGGATTAAAGTATATTGATCATCGTATTCCAGAAGAAGGACAATCTGAACGATTGATGCTAAAATACTATAACTTTATGTGGCAAATCAGGAAATACTTCTGGGAAAACAATAGAATATCCATTCTACAAAACCTTGAAAAGTTCCCACTTAATACAGATAAACTTGACAATGAATATTATAGATTAGTAGCAGATACTATTGAATCAACAGATTTATCCACACGTTCTATGGGAGCAACTAGGTTTTATATTCAGAAGAAAACCCCTTTTTATGTTGGCACCGAACGTTATTATGAAATCACTTTGCAATTAGCAAATCAATATGCTACTAAATTCAATAGGATAACAGTATATTCAAAACAAAACATTTCGACAAGATATTCAATAAATATTGGCTACGCTGATACAACAATAGCTTTATGGGGAATTGCTTCAAATATAAAAATTGTAACAAACTGGCGTGTATCAGTTGCACCTACTTGTTTAAATAAGCTTGGCAAAATACTGAACATCCCATTAAAGATGAATTCTAGCTATGGCGAGTATACAGAATTAATGAACTTTCTCACAAAAACCGGAATGACATTGCTAGATCTTATTGATTTGCAAGAAATAGACTTTCAATTAATTATCGAGCAAATATATGAAAAATCAAAGACAGAGTATTTTCGTAAAGTAATTGAATTATTACGAAGAGAGTATTCTTCAGATTCTAAAATATATGGAAAGAATGTTGTTCGCTATTTATTGATTAACTTACGTGAAAAACAACTTATTGATGTAATGCCTAATAGATTTAAAAAATCACTTGCAAACACCCCGCTGTATCTTGCCAATGGGTGTCGTCCATTTGAACGAAATCCGCTTCTTGCAAATTTACCAGGTAGTAAAACCACCGAGGCTAATATAACCCAAATACTAAGTGCTTCAGGAACAGAGAAAATCAATATCCTCATGCCATATCTAAAGATACGAAATGCGATTAGAAATACTGGAGAAATGTATTTCAAAACAAGTGAAATTGCCTCTGAAAAAGCAATAGAAAACTATAATGAATATTTGGTCGAGTGGGAGCAGGATCAAGGATATAGCATTATTAATGAAAGCGGACTTGTTACCATATCTGTTTATGAACGAATAACTCTTAAGATTTTACAAGCATTAATGGGCTTTGCAAAAACAGGCATTAAAGGTCAAAAAGAGTTAAACGCCAAATTCATTAAAGATCATAAGTCTTTATTTGAAAATGTCGATATATCCAAGCAGAACACAATAAAGTATGCTTTTGTTAATTCCAGACTACTACTCATATACGGTGCGGCAGGTACAGGCAAAACTACCCTCATAAACTATATTTCTAACCTTATGCCAAAATCTAAGAAACTTTTTCTTACCAAAACACATACTGCTATACAACATCTTAATCGAAGAATTGAAAATCCGGGATCTAAATCTGATTTTGTTTGTATTGATAGTTTTACAAGAAAAGTGAATTTACCTGATTATGATATTGTTTTTGTGGATGAATGCAGTACAATAGATAATCGCACTATGTTGAACTTCATAAGTAAAATTAGTTCAGATTCATTAATCGTTCTTGCTGGTGATATCAATCAAATTGAATCGATTGATTTTGGAAACTGGTTTTATTATGCTAAGAACATCATAACTACACAAGGATCTAATGTTGAATTACTTGATACTTGGCGAACTAAGGAAGAAAACTTACTGAGCCTATGGGAAGAAGTAAGAAATAATGATGTTAGAATCACTGAAAAACTTGTCATTGACGGACCTTTTTCAAAAGAAATAGGATCAGATATTTTTGAATCTAATGTAACAGATGAAGTGGTTTTGTGTTTGAATTACGATGGGAAATTTGGACTGAATAATATCAACAGCTATTTTCAAGATGCTAATCCAAATGGTGAGGCTGTTATATGGAATGAATGGAGGTTTAAAAAAGGTGATAGAATCATTTTTAATGATAACTCTCGATTCACATATCTTTATAACAATCTTAAAGGAGTCATCGTTGATATTGAAAAGACAGATGTTCAAATAGCATTTACTATTGATGTTGAAACTATAATTACTGACCAACAATGTAAATCAGACCACATAGAGTATATTGACACCATAGATGAAAAAACCCGTATCAGACTAATTGTATATGCTTTCGATGAAGACGAAATTGACAATGAGGAAGACTCAAAGAAAACCGTCATACCTTTCCAGTTGGCATATGCTGTCTCAATTCATAAAGCACAAGGCTTAGAATATGATTCTGTTAAAGTAGTTATTCCTAACGTTAATTCCGAAAAAATAACAAAAGGCGTGTTTTACACAGCAATTACTCGTACCAAAAGAAAACTGACAATTTATTGGAGCTCAGAAACAATGGAAAAAATTATTTCCGGCTTTTCATCTGAGCCTAATGGATTTAAGAGCTTGGAGATAATAAAGAATAAACTGACTCAATCCGAATAGTAGTTTAAAGTATTATCAACAATCAGCTTCTTATCAAAAAGACAGATACCTCTTGTTGTAGAAGTATCTGTCTTTTGTTTTCATAATTTAATATATAGGTCTAAAAAACGTTGTTTGAACAATAGTGCTATATCAACCGCACTTTGGTGGCACTTTTTGAAAATAGTTTTTATGTTATTCTGTTGAACCTTGAACAATATAATTCTGCAGCTTTTCAAAAATCTCAAATACTGTTGTTCCGGGAGTGCATTGAGAGGGCGGCATACCATTATAATTACTCAGTATGCTTTTGGCGTTTTCAATAGCCGTCGAAATCCTAGGCTTAAGCAGATTATAAATGTCATCTCGGTTTTTCTCATATTTCGAGTCGAGACACTCAGAAAGTTTAGGGTAATATTCGGTGCGACGCAAGGCTGAATCCAAGTGCTTATAATGCAGCAAAAACCAGTATTCTATGCATTCATTGGACCAGAGTGCGTGATATGTCACTGAGTTATTGGCTTTGGATAGTGACTCACACTTGAAGTAGGTGTTATCGAAATCATCTTTAGGAAAATCATCCTTATCATACACCAGCCACACATGCTTATATTTATCCGGCTCTGCACTCACAAGCTGCTGTGCTCGTTCCAATAGCGTTAGTGTATTTGAACCTTGACCTATTCCGTTGATTTCAATGGAAATTCTACCACGGTATTTCTGGTTGATATCATTCTTAAGACCCTGAAAATACAGTGGTTCAGTTTGTTCTCCTTCTGTAACGATTAAGTGATATTCGGGCGCAACCATTATCCTTCGGTCACGGCGGTCTTTCATCCATTTTTTGTTTATGTCACTTTTCTTTTCAGGCTTCATTGACATAACATCACTTCCAATCCATCATATTCTGGAAGTATGGGTCAGCACCATAACGACCTTCAAGATATTGCTTGTCATATGCCGCACTTGGGTGGATATGATTTCCGCTTTCGTCTCTGATTTCATAAAGCGAATACAAATCGCTGGATTCATCATCAAGCTTACACGCAAACCATATCTCGTCAGTACGGTAAACAGAACTCTTCATAGTAGAAACATCGTGCGATGTGAATATCAGCTGTGCGTTTCTGGTGTTTTTCTCTTTATTCTTAAAGAGCATTACTATATATTTAAGCATTTTCGGATGAAGCTTGGCATCCAGTTCATCAAATACAAGCAATCCACCCTGCGCAAGTGTTATGAGAACAAGCGGAAGAACATTGAACAGCTTTTGTGTACCATCCGACTCCTGATTGATGTTAAGCGGATATGCTTTACCGTTAACTGTATGTTCGAAAACTATATCCACAGAATTTTCTTCAGCAGTTTTTTCAACAAATTCAAAATTGCTAATATTTACACCGACATCATTCATTAATTTGATAAGTCTGCTCTTGAATTCATCACTTCCATCCATTATAAGATGACGTTCTGCATACGGATTTGCGTAATTACGCATAATGCAGCTTTCAAACCATTCTATGGCAAGATTTATCGGCTCCAGCTTATAATTTATGTTCAGGAATGAAAGATAAGGCATTTGCTCATTAACTTCTGTATTGATAGAAGCCTTGTTAATGCTTGCTCCCAACTTCACACCGTCGGAATTGCGTTCAAATATCGTTGCCGTTCTGCTTTTTACGCCAAGCTTTCGGCGATAAAGATATTCCTCAGAAATCCTACCCTCATATACTGAAAGGAAATATCTGTATTCATATTCATTATCAGGACGAAAATAAAGCTCGAACTCTATCGGCTCATTGCGGGACACATCATCGAACAAAAACGGATTCAATTCAACCTGTGCCTTTTGTATCAGCTTATCTTTGAATATGAGTATAGGCTTCATCACAATAGAGGTAACACAATTCAATGCTTCCAGTACATTTGATTTACCTCCCGCATTGGGGCCATAAATAACAGCAACAGGCAGAAAAGCTTTGCTGTCTTCTCC
>JAFSBM010000204.1 GCA_017437285.1 Ruminococcus sp.
ACTCTTTCATCTCTTATCTGCGATTTTTAGGTTTCTGCTGTCGTTCCCTGACGACAGTTATTATTATATCACACTTTTTACGGCTTGTCAACTCAAACTTTACTCAATTTTTTCGCCACTTTTTGTGTAAAATTACATCAAATCATCATCGGTTACGAAAAACATAAATCTGAGGACAATTAAAATCGACATTACTATCATAACTGTCGCAATAATCATATTCTTTTTTAATGCACCGACATACTCGAACTTGTCTGCATCAGTTTTACTGCATATGATTTCAAGCTTTTCACCAACAGAAAAAGGCTGGGAATAGCCTGTTTTATCCTCTTTCTCTACCATTTTGCCATTATGCTCAAAGCGAAGTTTGTGGACATAGTAACCCTGTTTTGGCTCAACAGCGGAAATCACTTCCGCCGTTGTTCGAGTTCCACCAAAACGCAATATCAAAAGCTTTATAAGATAAACAAAACCCGCAAGGGCGATTACCGCCCCTGCTCCAATTACAACTATTCTAACCATTTATTTCATCCTTAATTCTTAATTCGGCTGTATTAACCTGTTCGCCGAAAAATTCCTGTCTTTTGCTGTCAAAAAGCCACATCCAATAATAGTAGGGAGGCGAGTCATAGGACCTTTCGCCCACTTCTGTATTGTAGCCGACTCCGCCGATATTGACCTCAGACATAAAGTGCTGATTTGTACAATTTGCACCATTCCACTTCTCCAGCATATACACATCATAGCCCATATATGCCATCATTTCGGCAAATGCACCGTTGTACTGGATACACTGTCCCGACTTGTACACGAAACAAGCCTCGGAGAAACTAAGTCCGCTGATTTTGGAGTAAGCCTCCCACGAGGACGCATAGTCTACATTATAGTGGAGCCAATTCCATGTGTATTTCAGACGGTCATAGTTGGTCATATCCTCAGTAAAATGCTCCTTTGCAAAGTCATTGAGGATTTTTTTCGTGTTGTCCGTCAGATAATAAGTATTGGATTTGTAGTGCAAACCGCCGTATATGTTATTCTCCTTTATATTATAAAGGGGAATGTCGTCGTGGGGTTTCAGTTCAGCCGTATTTACAATATATTCAATTGTTCCCTTTTCGCCGGGATTAAGCCCCTCCGGAGCAAGGACGCAGTTCACGATTTCCGTTGTTACGGGTGATTCTGCATCGGGGGTTGTGGGAATTGTGGTAACAGCTCCCGATAAATCCGCAGAAACAGTCGTTTTAACAGTATTTGTCTGTGTTGTCTTTTTAGTTGCAGCCGTTGTTGCAGCTGAGGACGGTTTTGTAGTCACAACAGGCTTTTTTTCGGGAATTTTCAGATGTTCACGAATACCTACAATCTCCTCTGTTTCGGGAATTGTGGAGGTATATGTGTAATATTCCAGAACATTCGAGGCATCGGCTGCATCAATTGCTCCGTCATTATTAATGTCCGAAACCGCCATATATTTTTCGTCTGCAATAGCTCCCATGCCAACAGATATATCAGCATAGTAGCTGAGGATGTCAGAAGCATCGGAGGCATCAACCACACCGTCACCGTTTGTGTCACCTACAACCGCACTATCTGCGGCATTCGCTGTCATCGCACCTGCAAAAGTCATACACATCGCTGTCATTACAACTGTTATCAACTTCTTCATTTTTATCATCCTCCATTGATTTTTTGGCAAAATGCCTATACTTATGATACCATTTTTTGCGGAATTTGTCAATGTGCAAATATACAGCCAATGTCTTTTTATAGGGCATCTCTAAAAACCCGTTTGATTAAAGAAAAAGCAGATAGGTATGACAGCTACAAGGAAACCTCCCGAAGGCGTGCTTTCGCACTCCGAGGGAGGTTGACGAAATAGATGTTGTGCATAGCAGTTTTTTCTCAAAAGGGGTTTTTAGAGATGCCCTAAAGAAAAAACACTTGACAACGGTTTGAAAATGTGGTATCATAAATGTATATCAAAAAACTTTGACGAGGAAGGCTTTATCCGCCGTGATATTTCAGAGAGCTGCCGTATGGTGCGAGGCAGTATATCAAGGGTAACAGCACACCGCCTCCGAGTGCGTCCAATAAACGACGGCTGACTTCCGTTATAAAGTCGCAATGAGTTGCGGTTTTCCGCATAAATCAGGGTGGAACCACGGTTGAATTATCGTCCCTTGTGCCTTTTCGGGTATGAGGGACTTTTTGTTTAAGGAGGGAAAAATGGCTTATACATTGCATATTTTCAGAGGTACAGAATGGACTGACGGAGCAGATGAACCAATAACTCCTGAGGAACTGCTTGCAGTTGACGGAGTTTCAGAATTCAGTCAGCCTGCCATAAAAAACCCGATAACAGGTCTTATGCTCAGTACAGGCATGGATGATATGTATTCTTACGACGGAAATGTTTTTCTGCTTAATGATGGTATGATAGAGATTGCCTGCCGTAACGATAATGTTGACGAAATATTCCGTCCTCTCGCTGAAGCTCTCGGAGCTGTCATACAGGGTGATGAAGGCGAATTCTATTGATAATCATAACATTTATCATTGTGGGGAGGTGAAATAATGAGCAATATAAAGTATAACGAGGAACAAGAGGCTTTTGAACTTCCCTATAAGCTTTGGGATAATATGCTGACTATTCGTTTCTATGCGGAATCCGAGGAGGATATTACAGGAAATATCAGCGAAATTGCCGTGAAGCTTGAAACCATAAACGGCGGAAAGGGTAAGCTTTCACGGCTTCTCACCGAGGACGCCATTTACAGAGGTTCCGAGGAATCCTTGAAGAAGAATATTACCATTGAGGAAATTTATGCAGATATTGACGAGGACGGAATTACATTCTGTTTTGTAGTTTCCAGCGAGGACGGGTATATGGAAGCCCAGTCCGTTGAATTGTATGACGATGAATTTGAAATCGTGGGTAATGCGTATTAAGAAAAGGAGAGATTTACAATGATTAAATTAACATTAAAAGACGGCAGTATCAGAGAAATCGAAGCTGCATCATCTGCCGCTGAAATCGTAAAAGGCATAGGAATGGGACTTTACAAGGCTGCTTGCTGCGTAAAAATCAACGGCGAGGTTAAAGACCTCCGCACAATTATCGACAGCGACTGCGAATTTGAAGTTTGCACATTCGACTCAATTGAGGGTAAAAAGACATTCTGGCATACAGCTTCACATATCCTTGCACAGGCTGTAAAGCGTCTTTATCCCGATACTAAGCTTGCTATCGGACCTGCTATCGACAACGGCTTCTACTACGATTTCGACGTAGAAAAGCCATTCTCACAGGAAGAACTTGACAAAATTGAAGCTGAAATGAAGAAAATCGTCAAGGAGGGCATTGCTCTTGAACAGTATGAAATGTCCCCTGCTGACGCTATTGCTTCCCTCAAAGAAGCCGGCGAAATCTACAAGGTTGAGCTTTGCGAGGAACACGCTGACAAGGGCGAGCCTATTTCATTCTACAAGCAGGGCGAGTTCTCCGACCTCTGTGCAGGCCCTCACCTTATGACAACTGCTCCCGTTAAGGCATTCAAGCTTCTCTCCTGCACAGGTGCTTACTGGAGAGGTTCTGAGAAAAACAAGATGCTTTCACGTATCTATGCAACTGCATATCCAAAGGCTGCTGACCTTGAAGCTGATATAAAACTGCGTGAGGAAGCTAAACTCCGTGACCACAACAAGCTTGGACGTGAACTTGAATTCTTCACAACTGTTGACTGCATCGGTCAGGGACTTCCAATTCTTCTCCCAAAGGGTTCAAGAGTTATTCAGCTTCTCCAGCGCTGGATTGAGGACGAGGAGCAGAAACGTGGCTACCTCCTTACAAAAACTCCTCTTATGGCTAAGAGAGAACTTTATAAAATTTCAGGACACTGGGACCACTATCTTGACGGTATGTTCATTCTCGGCGACCCCCACGATGAGGAAAAGGAATGTTTCGCTCTCCGTCCTATGACTTGTCCTTTCCAGTATCAGGTATTCCTCAACAGACAGCGTTCATACCGTGACCTGCCTATGCGTCTTGGCGAAACTTCAACACTTTTCAGAAATGAGGATTCAGGCGAAATGCACGGTCTTATCCGTGTTCGTCAGTTCACAATTTCAGAGGGACATCTCGTTCTCCGTCCTGAGCAGCTTGAAGAAGAATTCAAGGGCTGTCTTGAGCTTGCAAAATACGTTCTTGATACAGTAGGAATGCTTGAGGATTGTACATTCAGATTCTCACAGTGGGACCCTGCAAATCCAAAGAACAAGTACGAGGGTACAGCTGAGCAGTGGAATGAAGCACAGACAATTATGGGCAAAATCCTTGATAATCTCGGCGTAGATTACGAAATCGGCATTGACGAAGCTGCATTCTACGGACCTAAGCTTGATATTCAGTACAAGAACGTATACGGCAAGGAAGATACTATTGTTACAATTCAGATTGATATGCTTCTTGCTGAAAAGTTCGGTATGGAATACATTGATGTTGACGGCACAAAGAAGCGTCCTTACATCATTCACAGAACATCTCTCGGCTGTTATGAGAGAACTCTTGCATACCTCATTGAGAAGTATGCAGGTGCATTCCCACTCTGGCTTGCTCCTGAGCAGGTAAAAATTGTTCCTGTTGCAGACCGTCACCTTGACTACTGCTATGAACTCAAAGCTAAGCTTGAAGCAGCTGGAATTCGCTGTTCAATTGATGACAGAGCTGAAAAGGTTGGTAAGAAGATTCGTGACGCTCGTCTTGAAAAGCTCCCTGTATGGATTACTGTGGGCGATAAGGAAGTTGAAAACGGCACAGTTTCCGTCACTTCACGCCGTGAGGGCGACCTCGGCTCTATGACACAGGGCGAAATGCTTTCAAAGCTTCTTGATGATATTGCAAAAAAGGTTAGATAATTAAAAGAGCCATTAGCTGTTAGCTTTTAGCCATTAGCCTTTGATGCGGTGGATTAATTCAGAATTAAGAAAAAACGGTGGAATTTATTTCTGCCGTTTTTTTGTACGCTGATATAATTTGCAGCGGCTGTTTTTGGCAGTCCGTGCAGAATTTGCCGCCAAATCAGCTAAGGGCTTTTTCGGGAGTTTTTTGTTTATAATGCTGTGAATTTTATATAGTATTTTAGGCAAAAGAATGAAAAAATATTATTTTTATATAAAACTATTGAAATCTCATATAATTCATTGTATAATGTAAGTGTTCAATATCGTTTATTGAAATTTTAATACTAAAGGGGATTATGAAAATGAACAAATTAAAAAAATTTCTTGCAGTAACATCGGCTTTGCTGATATGTTCGGGAACTATGGCTTATATGCCACAGGATACGTTCACCAACGCAAATATAAACACCGCATATGCCGCTGAGGAAAGCGTGGCAATTAATGAAACAAACTTTCCTGATGAGATTTTCAGACAGTATGTAGCTGATAAATTTGACAAAGACAAAGACGAAATACTTTCTTCGGAAGAAATTTCAACTATTATTGAAATATACATAAGCTACAAAAGTATTTCAGATTTAACAGGTATAGAACATTTTACTGCATTAGAAGACTTGTCATGTGGCAGTAATCAACTCACTGCACTTGATGTAAGCAATAATACAGCATTGACACGCTTGGAGTGCCAAGATAATCAACTTACTTCTCTCGATGTAAGTAACAATACAGCATTACAAAGCTTGGATTGCGACGTTAATCAACTTACTTCTCTCGATGTAAGCAAAAATACTGTATTAGAAAGATTGGAATGCGGTAGTAATGAACTCACTTCACTTGATGTAAGCAATAATAATGCATTAACATATTTAAATTGTCGATTTAATCATCAAATTGCTTCCCTTGATGTAAGCAAAAATACTGCATTAGAATCTTTGGATTGCTATAATAATCAACTCACTTCCCTTGATGTAAGTAAAAACACTGCATTAGAAGAATTGTCATGTGGTTTTAATCAACTCACCACACTTGACCTAAGTAATTGCATTGCATTACAGCACTTGGATTGCTATTGTAATCAACTTACTTCCCTTGACGTAAGTAATTGCATTGCATTACAGCACTTGGATTGCTATAATAATCAACTTACTTCCCTTGACGTAAGCAATAATACTGCATTAACACATTTGTGGTGTGACAACAATCAACTCACTTTACTTGATGTAAGTAAAAACACTGCATTAGAAGACTTGTCATGTGGTAGTAATCAACTCATCACACTTGATTTAAGCAATAATACTTCATTAGAAAACTTGTCATGTGATAGTAATCAACTCACCACACTTGATATAAGCAAAAATACTGCATTAGGATACTTGTATTGCAACGATAATCAACTCACCACACTTGATGTAAGCAATAATACTTCATTAGGGCAGTTGTATTTCGTTGATAATCAAATTACTTCCATTGATATAAGCAATAATACTGCATTGGCAGGTTTATATTGCGATAATAATAAACTAACTTCACTTGATTTAAGCAATAATACTGAGTTGTTCTTATTTTGCCATAATAACACATACAAAATCGCTCTTACAGACGGTAAATTCGACCTCTCTACTCTCCCCACAGGCTTTGATATAACAAAAGCATCTGAATGGACAAACGGTACTGTAGAGGGAAATATTCTCACAGTTGAGGACGCTTCAAAAAATGTCACATATACTTATAACTGCGGAAATGAAAAAACTGAAACATTTACATTAATTCCTGCAAACTCCGCAGAAGAGCCTCCAATTGATGAACCTGTAACACCTCCCACAAACGAACCCACCCTCCCCCTCGGTGACATAAACGGCAACAATATCGTAGACTCCAGCGACGCTTCAAATGTCCTTGCAGTATACGCACTTGTATCAACGGGCAAGGAATCAGGACTGACAGCTGAACAGAAAACTGCCGCTGATGTAAACGGTGACGGTGTTATTGACGCTGCCGACGCTTCACTTATACTTGCATACTATGCACATATTTCCACAGGCGGCACAGGCACGCTTGAAGATTATCTCAAATCATAATTAACACAAAAGGCGGTGGAATTTATTTCTGCCGTTTTTTTGTACGCCGATACAATTTGCAGCGGCTGTATTTGTGCCAAATGTGTGAATTCACCGCCACATAGCTAACGGCTAACGGCTAATAGCTAACGGCTAAGGGCTTTTTCGGGAGATTTCTTTGTGTATATCGCTGTAAAGTTGCAGTTGGATTTGGATATAAAGACGAAAATTTGTTAATTTAATATTAAATCGCTGAATTCTGATATAATTTATTGTATAATGTAAGTGTTAAATTTTGTTAACTGAAATTTTTTAGAGATGTCATTAAAACTAAAGGAGATTTTAAAATGAATAAAAAGAAAATAGTCATTTCCGCCGCTGCTGCTGTTGTTGTACTTGCCGGAGGTGCATATATATCATATAACGCATTAACATCATTGGCAATCAGCAAAAAGAATTTCCCCGATAAGATTTTCCGTGACTATGTTGCTGAAAATTTTGATAAAGACCACAATAAATTCCTTTCCGATACGGAAATTTCACAGGCTGCCGAGATTATTCTATATGACTGCGACCTTGAAGATTTAACGGGAATTGAGCATTTCAAAAATCTTGAATATCTTGATTGCTATAACACTAAACTGACTTCTTTGGATATAAGCGAAAATACAGCACTTACATTTCTGCAATGCAGTTATGATAAGCTGGGTTCACTTGATGTAAGCAATAATACCGCCCTTGAAAGTCTGGAGTGCTGGGGTTGTCAGTTGACTTCCCTTGACGTGAGCAAAAATACAGCTTTAAAAGACTTGAATTGCTGTGAAAATCAGCTTACTTCCCTTGATGTCAGCAAAAATACTGCTTTGGAAAGATTGGAGTGTCATAATAATACGCTCACTTCCCTTGACATAAGCAATAACACAGCTTTAAAGGATTTGGATTGCAGTAATAATAAGCTTACTGACCTTGACACAAGCAATAACGAAAAACTGAATACCCTTTCTTGTGATGAAGATGTTGAAGTAACAAAATAACAAAAAGGACGTTCCCACGTGGAGCGTCCTTTCGCATTTATGATATATCAAAAGGTTCAATACTGCGGCTTAAAATTCCGCTGAATTTCGCCAAAGCCGTGCCGTAATTGGTAAAGGGTACACCCTGCATTTCCGCCAATCGTCTGCGGTATGCTATTTCCTTTTCGTTGAGCATACAGCCGCCGCAATGGATTACAAGGCTGTATTCCGTCAAATCCTCTGGGAAATCCCTGCCCGATGTGAGAATGATTTCAAAATTTTTCCCCGTATACTTTTTCAGCATATTTGGAAGCTTTACGCTGCCAATATCGCCGCATTGACGGTGGTGAGTGCAGCCCTCGGATATGAGGATTTTTGCCCCGTCATCAAGGCTGTCAATTGCCGCCGCACCTTTCACAGCTGTTTCAAAAAATCCCTTATATCTCGCCATAAGGATTGAAAATGAGGTAAGAGGAATACTTTCGGGAACAATTTTGCTGACCGTTCCGAATACCTGCGAATCGGTAACGACTATTCTCGGCGGAGCTGACAGCTTTTCAAGGGTATCCGAAAGCTGTTCAGGCTTTGAAAATACTGCAATAGCCTCAGAGTCAAGAATATCACGCAAGGTCTGCACCTGCGGCAAAATCATTCGTCCCTTTGGTGCGGATTCGTCAATGGGAGTAACAAGCACCACCACATCGCCTGCATTGAGCAAATCCCCGATAATTCGGCGGTCATTGCCTGCTTTTTCCGCAAGTTTCCCGATTTTTTCTTTAAGCTGATGAATATTCCTTTTATCCTTTGCGGAAACGGTTATTTCGTTAGGGGAATTGATTTCCCTGCCGCCTAAATCCGCCTTGTTGTACACGATTATATATGGAATTTCACGTTCTTTGAAAAGCCCTATAAGTTCATTTTCGCAATCGCCCATTTCTGCGGATATATCCACCACAAGAACGGCTATATCGGTTTTTGCAAGTATCTGCCGTGTTTTTTTTACACGGAGTTCCCCTAACATTCCCTCGTCATCATAGCCGGGAGTGTCGATTATTTCAACCGCTCCCAAAGGCAGCAGTTCCATTGCTTTATAAACGGGGTCTGTAGTAGTTCCCTTAACATCGGAAACTACGGACAATTCCTGCCCTGTAACAGCGTTTACAAGAGAGGATTTTCCTGCATTTCTTCTGCCGAAAAATCCGATGTGTATTCTCTCTCCCGACGGTGTATTGTTTAAACTCATATTATTTTTCCTCATTTATTAAAGGGCGGATAAAATCCGCCCCGAGATTATCGAAAAACTGAATTTCATTCTGAAATTGCGGGCGGATAATATCCGCCCCTACACAAAAAGGCTTGCAAAATAATTACGCATTGCCATTGGCTAACGGCTAAAAGCTAAAGGCTAAAGGCTTTGATATGGCTAAAGGCTAAAAGCTAATAGCTAATGGCTTTAAAATGGCTAACAGCTCTTAATTCATATCAAGGCTTGAGATAACCTTTTTGAGAGCATCAGCGCTTGCACGGAGTTTGCCAATTTCAGGCTCTGTCATATTGGGGTAAATCTTCTTGATAATACCGCCGCCGCCAACTACCGCAGGCAAGCTGAGGCATACATCGCTTATGCCGTATTTTCCGTCCATAAGGAATGAAACTGTGCGGATATTGTTGGAATCACGGAGTACATCGTCACAAAGCTTATTAATTGTAAGAGCAATTGCATAGAAAGTTGCACCCTTACGCTTGATAACTTCGCTGCCTGCCCTGCGGACTTCCTCAATGATTTCTTCCTCATCAATTTCACGGTGGTCCTGTTCAGCACAGTACTGCTCCATTGAGCTGCCTGCAATTGTAGTAAGTGACCATGGAATCATAGAAGTATCGCCGTGTTCGCCGAAAACATATGCATGAACGCTGTTAGGGCTGATGTCCAGATGGTCAGCAATGCTTGAACGGAGTCTTGATGTATCAAGAGCAGTTCCCGAACCGATAACCTGCTCCGGCTTCAGATTTGTGCATTTCAGAATTGCATATGTAATAATATCAACAGGATTGCTTACAACAATATAAATAGCGTCGGGAGCAGCCTTTGCAACCTGCGGCATAACGTCCTTGATGATATTTACATTTGCCTGTGCAAGGTCAATTCGTGTCTGTCCCGGCTTACGTGCAAGACCGAGAGTTATTACAACAATGTCAGCACCTGCCGCATCGGCATAAGTACCGTCAAAAACCTCCACGTTATGGCTGAACGAAACGCCCTGACGAATATCCATAGCTTCGCCCTTTGCCTTTTCCTTATTTATATCAATAAGGACGATATCGGAGCAAGTTCCTGCAACTGCAAAAGTGTATGCACAGGTTGCACCTACATTTCCTGCACCGAGAACAGCTATTTTCTTTCCGCCTTTGATGTTTGCCATAAAAATCCCGCCTTTTCTTGATTTATAGTAACATCGGGAATTTCCCGATGTGTATTGCTCTGTCTATGATATTATTATACCACGTATTTATGAACATTTCAAGTAAAATATACCGATTAACCCTGTTTTTTCCCTAAGATTGTAAATTTACACAAACATTGATAAATAGTTGTCAATGTTGCCTGTGAAATATAGCAGTCGTCAGCTTTTAGCCTTTAGCCTTTAGCTATTAGCTGTTTAGAGGTTAGATGTTAGAAAGTAGACGGTGGAATTTGTATCTGCCGTCTTTTTTGTATAAAAGCTTTTAGCCATATCAAAGCCTTTAGCCTTTAGCTATTAGCTATTAGCTATAGGCTCTTTAAAATAATTACGCATTGCCGAAAAGCTAAAAGCTAAAAAAGATTGTAGGGTCACGGCGTGCCGTGACCGTTAAATGATGTAAAAGCTATGCGTGATTTATCATAGAATTTCGTACCGAAATTGCGGACACAGCACGCTGTGTCCCTACACAAAAAGGCTTGCAAAATAATTACGCATTACGCATTACGAATTACGCATTGCCATTGGCTAATGGCTAAAGGCTAACAGCTAACAGCTTCAACACAAAAGTTATCTCTTTTAAAAATATCCGTTACCCCTTGACAAATAGCTTAAAATAGTGTATAATGTGTAAAGTGATTTTTCATTACACCCGAAAGGCGGCTGTTTTATGGCTAAAGAGCTGAAATTTGTTATGCTCCTCGATTTCTACGGGGAACTTCTTACCGAAAAACAGCGTGATGTTATGGAGCTGTATTACTGCGAGGATTTGTCACTCTCGGAAATCGGCAACCCTATGGGTATCACAAGGCAAGCTGTCCGCAGCTTTATTAAGCGTGGCGAGGAAATCCTCCTCAACTACGAGGAAAAGCTGGGATTTGCCGAAAGACTGGGCAAAATGCAGGATTGCTTCAACAGTATAAGCAACGCCGCAAAGCTTGTTGAAAATGAAAATATCAGAAATACAATTACAGCCGAAGTCGAAAAAGGACTGGAGCTTTTAATATAGGAGGCAGCTTATGGCATTCGAGGGACTTTCCGAAAAACTGAATAACGTCTTTAAAAAACTGAAATCCAGAGGAAAGCTCACGGAGAAAGATGTCAAGGAGGCTATGCGTGAAGTAAAGCTTGCTCTCCTTGAAGCCGATGTAAGCTACAAGGTTGTTAAGGATTTCGTTGCAAAGGTTTCTGAAAGAGCCGTTGGAGAAGAAGTTCTCACAAGCCTTACCCCTGCTCAGCAGGTTATAAAAATCGTTAACGAGGAACTCTGCTCCCTTATGGGTGAGCGTAACTCCCGTATAAATTTCGCAAATAAACCGCCTACGGTTATTATGATGTGCGGACTTCAGGGTTCGGGTAAAACTACCCACGCTGCAAAGCTTGCTAAAATGCTTAAAAAAGAGGGACATCGTCCACTTCTTGCAGCCTGTGATATTTACCGTCCTGCCGCTATAAATCAGTTGCAGGTAGTCGGTGCAAAGGCTGATGTAAAAGTCTTTGAAATGGGACAGACAGACCCCGTAATCATTGCACAGAAGGCTCTTGCCCACGCTAAGGATTACGGTCACGATATACTTATCATCGACACCGCAGGCCGTCTGCACGTTGATGAGGCTCTTATGGATGAGCTGAAAAATATAAAGGAGCTTACAGCTCCTCACGAAATTATGCTTGTTGTCGATGCTATGACAGGTCAGGACGCTGTAAATGTTGCCAAGGCTTTTGATGAAGCTGTCGGTATCACAGGCGTGCTTATGTCAAAGCTTGACTCAGATACAAGAGGCGGTGCGGCTCTCTCCGTACTGTCAGTTACAGGTAAGCCTATCAAGTTTGTGGGTATGGGCGAAAAGCTTGACGATTTCGAGCAGTTCCACCCCGAGCGTATGGCTTCTCGTATTCTCGGTATGGGCGATGTTCTCACCCTTATCGAAAAAGCTGAAAACGTAATGACACAGAAAGACGCTGAGCATCTCACCAAGAAGTTCAAGGAAAACAAGTTCGATATGAATGACCTCCTTGACCAGATGAAGCAGATTAAGAAAATGGGCAGTATGAAGTCTATTATCGGTATGCTCCCAGGTGTGGGCGATAAGCTGAAAGATGTGGACATTGACGAAAGCGGTCTTGTTCGTATAGAGGCGATTATCACTTCTATGACAAAGGCTGAGCGTGAAAAGCCTTCAATCATCAATCCGTCAAGAAAAAGACGTATTGCCGCAGGTTCAGGCACTAAGGTTGAGGAAATCAACAGACTTCTGAAACAGTTTGACCAGATGCAGAAGATGATGAAGAAATTCACGGGAAAAGGCGGCAAAATGAATATGCGTAAAGCAAGAAAACAGATTGCCGGTATGAATTTTGACAAAATGACAGGCAAGGGCGGAGGAAATCTCCCCTTTTAGAGGTTAGATTGTCAGAGGTTAGAAGTTAGAAATTAAGCCGTAGGGGTACGGTTAAAAATGATATTTAAGGGGAATAAAATGGGATTTGATTTAATCGAAACAGGCGATATGCTTTTGCGTATCCGCCGCCGTCATCGTGTTGGCGGAAGAAATCGTCATTATAAAACAGGCTGGGGTCCGTTAATGCTGCTGTTAGCAGTTATAATATGGATAATCGGCTTCATAGTGACATCACGACAGGCTGAAAGCAGACAAAAGTCAACAATGCGTACTTTTACAAGTATAGCGATTTTTGTTGTGTTTATTTCCTTTATTGTTGACGCAGTAATGGCAAAAGAATAGGGCATCACCGCACAAAATACGTCTGACGATACAGGGGAATAAGAAATGGGATTTGATTTAATCGAAGCAGGCGATATGCTAATGCGTATCCGTCACCGTCACCGCCGCTACAGCGGAAACAGTCATCCTCCAACTTTATTGGGAGTTATCTTCTTAGTTGTGGCAGTTGTATTGATACTGTCTGTGAAAATATGGGATAGCAAAGACAAGCAAAGCGGCAAAGCTGTAAAAGGTGCTGCTATGGTTATAGCTGTCATATTTATCGTATTATCAGCTCTTGCTGACGCTATGGGTGATACAAATACTTGATTTCACGGGGAAACCTTAGAGTATACAAAATACAAACGAGGAAATCTGCCCTTTTAGAGGTTAGATTGTCAGAGGTTAGAAGTTAGAAATTAAGCCGTAGGGGTACGGTTAAAAATGATATTTAAGGGGGAAAAAATGGGGTTAGAATTAATTGATACGGCTGTTCGCCGCAGAGGCAGAGGAATTTATTTTCGTACAATATGGGGTTGGCTTTTATTCATATTGGCAATAATCGTTTTTATTTTCGGCAGCGATGAAAAACGACACGGCGATGACTTTGAAACAGCTGAACGCAGAACAAGAGCAAATAATATTTCACGTACTGTTGCAACCGTACTCGTTATTCTTGCAATAGTAGTTGATATTTTTGCGAGAGATTAACGATTTCACGGGGAAACCCTTGAATATACAAAAATACAAATACGGAGGTGAATAGAAAATGGCAGTAAAAATCAGACTGAGAAGAATGGGTGCTAAGAAGGCTCCTTTCTATCGTGTTGTTGTTGCAGACTCCAGATACCCCAGAGATGGCAGATTCGTTGAGGAGATCGGTTACTACGATCCTACAAAGGAGCCATCTGTTGTAAAGATTGACGGAGAGAAGGCTAAGAGCTGGATTGCAAAGGGTGCACAGCCCACAGACACAGTAAAGGTACTTCTCAAGAACGAAGGTATCCTTTAATTAAAAAGCTGCGGAGGAGCGTGGACTTTTGTCCAATGCTCCTGTTCCCGAAGCAAGGAGGACTTATGAAAGACTTACTTTATGCAATTGCAGCAGGTCTTGTTGAAGATAAGACCGCTATTATCATAAAAGAGGACGAGCCTGATGAGGAGGGTACAATAAATTTCCGCCTTTCAGTTGCTCCCGATGATATGGGCCGTGTAATCGGCAAACAGGGCAGAATTGCCAAGGCTCTCCGTACTATTATGAGAGCAGGTGCTGCTAAAAAAGACCTCAAAGTTACTGTTACTATTGAGTAATTTTTTCCCTTTTCGTTTCGGCGGAAAGGGATTTTTATTTTTTAACTTTTAGCTGTTTAGAGGTTAGATGTTAGAAAGTAGACGGTGGAATTATTTCTGCCGTTGTTTCTTATGTGTGATGATATTTAACGGGCGGATAATATCCGCCCCTACACAGATTGACGGTATACCGCAATATTTACCGTTCCCATTGGCTAACAGCTAATGGCTAAAGGCTAATAGCTAAAAAAACAATATGCACGAAGAATTCAAGAATTCAAGAATTTGTGTCTGAGGAAAATTGAAATGTTGAATTCTTCATTTAGTACGCTAAAGTGTGAGCAATTGTTATCCGCCCTAAAAAGCTAATAGCTAAAAAAGTATTAACTCGCCGTCCTAAAAGCTAACAGCTAATGGCTAAAGGCTAAAAGCTAATAGCCATACCAAACGCATGAGTGAAAAAACGGTAACAAAAAGGTTTACAAAAGGAAAAGGAAGTGGTAAAATAGAATAAAAAAGGAAAAAGGAGCAAAAAGAATGGAAGAATTTATAAAATGGCTGGAATGCATAGAAG